>JAESQQ010000930.1 GCA_016765095.1 Planctomycetota bacterium
CGCGGGCGGGGGTAAACCCCGCCCCTACATTCACCTCTACCGGTATCTCCGGGTCCAGCCACTAGGACTTAGAGAAGGCTTCGGCGACGGCGGGGTCGCGGTCGAGGTCTCCCTCGCCGGGGGGAGTCTCCTTGAGGATCCGCTCGATCACCGCGTCGGTCGTGATGCCGTCGGCCTCGGCCGTGAACGTCGTCAGGAGCCGGTGGCGGAGGACGGGCTTCGCCACCGAGCGAACGTCGTCCATGGTCGCGCAGGCGCGCCCCGCTATGGCGGCTCGGGCCTTGGCGCCCAGCACGAGGTATTGGCTCGCGCGGGGACCGGCGCCCCAGCTCAGCCACTTGCGAATCCACTCGGGGGCCTCGCCGTCCTTGACCCGCGTCTTGCGGACGAGATCGACGGCGTGGTCGATCACGGCTTGGGCGATCGGGATTCGCCGGACGAGCTGTTGGTGGGCCAGGATCTCCTCTTTGCTGAGGACCTCGTCCAAGGTGGCGTCGTGATCGGCCGTCGTGGCGGCCACGATCGCGCGCTCCTCGTCGCGGGTCGGGTAGCCAACGAGGATCTTGAACATGAAGCGGTCTTGCTGCGCTTCGGGGAGGGGGTAGGTCCCCTCTTGCTCGATCGGGTTCTGAGTGGCCAACACGAAGAAAGGGGGATCGAGCACGTGGCGCACGCCGGCCACGGTGACCTGCTTCTCCTGCATGGCCTCTAGGAGGGCGGCCTGGGTCTTGGGCGGCGTCCGGTTGATCTCGTCGGCCAACACGAAGTTGGCGAAGATCGGCCCGCGCAGGAAGCGCAGTTCACGCTCCCCGGTGCTCTTGTTCTCCTGAAGGACCTCGGTCCCAGTGATATCGCTCGGCATCAAGTCCGGCGTGAACTGGATCCGGTTGAAGTCGAGGGACATCGCCTTGGCCAAAGTCGAGATCAACAACGTCTTGGCGAGGCCTGGGACGCCCTCCAAAATGCAGTGGCCCCGCGCGAAGATCGCGAGCAGGAGTTCGTCGATCACCTCCTCCTGTCCGACGATCACTTTGGCGAGCTCGGCCCGGAGCGTCTCTGCAGCGCTCTTGAGCTTCGCGACGCCTTCCTTGTCCTTGCCTTCGAGTGCCTCGGCCATGCGCTCTCCTCGTCCTGCCCGGTTGGGGGGGCGGGGATTGTATGAGGTCTGACCCATTGCGGGGCCACGGCCTAGACCCGCAGGTCGCTGGGATCTCGGCTTCGACCTCGCTCGCGAAAGGCCCCTTGCCCTCACGCCTGTTTTGGGATAAGTTTCCCAAACTTGAGTAACGCAGCCCCTACCTCCGAACTCCTCGCGACCGCCGCCAGCAAGATCCTGCGAGGGCTGGCGCGCGTCATGATTCGCAACGGAGTGGCTTGCGGGACCTTCGAGCAGGTCGTTCGCAAGGCCTACGTGGACGAAGCCTTCGCCCTCGCCGCTGAGAAGAAGACCAAGGCGACGGTCTCGAGCGTCGCCGCCGAGACCGGGCTCTCCCGCAAAGAAGTCACCCGGCTCCGCGGGCCCCAGCCCGAGGCCTCAGAGCACCGCAGCGCGAGATACAACCGCGCGGTCCGCGTGATCGCGGGCTGGTTGGGCGACCGGCGCTACTCTAGCCAGGAGGGGGTCGCGCTCCCCCTTCCCCTCCAAGCCGACGAGGGTCCGTCCTTCGCCGCGCTCGTGAAGGACTACAGCGGTGACGTCACCCCCAAGGCGATGCTCGACCTCCTGACCGCCTCGGAGTGTGCGGCGGTCACCAAGGGCTTGGTGCACCTGATTCGACACGCCTATGTCCCCGCCAACGATCCGGCGGAGATCATTCGAATCCTGGGCAACGACGTCGAAGAGCTGGTCCGCACGATCGACCACAACCTGACCTGCCCGCCTGCCGACGCGCTGCTCCAGCGGAAGGTCTCGACCTCGCTCCTGCCGACGCGCCTCGCCTCGAGGTTCAAGGACCTGGCCAAGCGCCGCTCCCAAGCCGTCCTCGAAGACCTCGTCTCCTGGCTCAATCAACACGAGGCGACTGACGCCGACGAGGCTCAGTACGTGAGCGTCGGCGTCTACCTCTACGAATGTCCTCTCTCAGGAAGTCCCACGAAATGACCATTCTCAAGCGAAAGCAGGCACATGCCCTCGCGGCCGCGGCGACTCTCGCGGCCGCGATCCTGCTCTCGTTTGCCTCCTGCAGCGGGGGAGGGAGCAAGGGCGGCGCGGGCATCGGAGGGAGCGGATACAAGGCGAGCGGAACGGTGAGCGAGTTCGGGAGCATCTTCGTCAACGGCGTCGAGTTCGAGACCAGCGCCGCGACCTTCGAGATCGAAGGCGGCCCTGGGTCGCAAGCCGACCTTCGCGTCGGAATGCGAGTCGTCGTCGAAGGCTCCCTCGATCCCGGGGGGACGAGCGGCACGGCTCTCCGTGTCCGATTCGAGGACGAGCTGGAGGGACCGATCCCGGCGTCCTCCACGATCAACGAAGACGCGGACGAAGAGAGCAAGCGCTTCACGATCTTGGGAGTACCAATAGACGTCAGCCGAACCGACACGGTCTTCGTGGGTTCGAACTTTAGCTACGGAACGCTCGCCCCAGGCGACAACCTGCAAATCAGCGGGTTCTACGACGCGGCAGGCCTGCTGCACGCGACCGCCCTCGTCAGAAAGAGCGCGTTCGCCCCCAACGCCACGATCGTGGAAGCCAAGGGCACGATCACGAGCCTCGCGGCGAACAGCTTCACACTGCGGGCGGGCGCCACTTCCCTGACGGTCGACACTTCGATGGCCGACCTAAGCGGAGTCCCTGGAGGACTGGCGGTCGGCCAGCGCGTGGAAGCGAAAGGCACGATCGCCTCGGACACAGCCACGAGCCTGATCGGAACCGCAGTCAAGCTCGAGGAGAGCTTCAGCGACGGGCTCGAGGTGGAGTTGGAGGGGCTGATCACTCGATTCGCCTCGGCGAACAGCTTCGACGTCGACGGCACCCCGGTCAACGCCACGGCAGCCACGCTCGCCCCCTCCACCATGACCCTCGCCCTGGGGCTCCGCGTGGAGGTCGAGGGCAAGATCAAGGGAGGAACCCTGCAGGCCACTGCGGTCAAGCTCCGCGAGGGCGACGTCCAAGTCCGTGCCACGGCGTCCAACGTGAACACCACGGCCAACACCTTCGACCTGACCTTGGCTGGGCAGACGGTGAGCGTGACCGCCAACACCAGCACTCAAATGCGGGACAAGACCTCGGGCGCGGGCCTCTCCCTAGCGACGCTATCCCTCGTCGACGGGCGATTCCTCCGTGTCCGAGGCTATGCCGACGGGACCGGCAGCGGGCTCGTGGCGAGCCGAATCGATATCGACACTCCGCGCGACGCCAGAATCCAAGCGGTCATCACGAGCCAGGTGATCGGGACGTCCGTGACGCTCCTGGGGGTCACGTTCCCCGTCGACGCCTCCACGGAGTTCCAAGACACGACCAACGCGCCCTTCGCCGGGGGTCAGACCGCGTTCGCGAGCAGCACCACCCCAGGGGTCTCGCTGATCAAGGTCACCGACAAGAGCGCCAGCAAGCCGGGCAACCAAAACCCAGTCGGCGTGGCGGACGAAGTCGAGCTGCAGACACCATGAGCGGACCACCTCAAGCGACATTGCCACCCCCCGGCCGGGCGAAGACATCATGAAACCTCGACAGCAGAAAAACGCTCTCTCCCTCCTCGAACTCGTCATCGCGATCGCGGTCTTCACGGTGGGCTTGCTGGGCGTCGCCTCCCTGATCCACTCCACCCACCTCACACACCTCGTGTTCAAAGAGAGGGCTGCGGCTGCCTCAGCCGCCCAAGAGAAGCTCGAGGAGGTGGCCGCGTTCCCGACCTTCAACGACCTCGTCGCGAACTTCGACCAAGCCGGCTTCGACGTCATGGTTGGGCCTCAGCGGACCGGCCTCGACGACGGCTCCGGGCAGCACCTCCTGACCCAGGCCACGGACACCACGTTGTTCCCGGCCACCCGCCCAGGCGGCGCCACCCAGGCCGGCTACCTCGAAGTGGAGGTCCTCCGGGCGGACCTCGTCGAGGTCCGGGCGACGGTCGCCTGGCGGAGCGCGACCAACGGTGAAGAGAAGCTCGTCTACCTGCTGAGGATTGCCCGTGAAGACTAGTCCCAACCGCAGCTTCACCCTGATCGAGACCATGGTCACGTTGGCGATCTTCTCGACGCTCCTCGTCGGGATCGCGAGCCTGACCATTGATCTTCAGGCTTCGAACGCACGCGCGATCACGTCCACAGATCTCTCGGCCGAGGGCACGCGCGTCATGCGCCAGCTGAGGCGAGAGCTTCGCCAGAGCGGATGGCAAGACGCGGGGACCGACAGGATCGGGACTCCCGCCACGCCGATCGCGGCACCCGTCGTTGCTCAGCAAAGCACCGCCGGAGCGGTCACGATCCTCAGCTTTCAGCGCCGGGTCGCGCTCGGCTCAGCGACCCCGGCGAACGACTGGGGCAACCAGATCAGCTATCAAGTCGTCCCGGACGGAGTCTTCGTCGGCGTCGCAGGCACCCCCGCCAAGTTCCAGCTCCTGCGAACCGAGGGCGCCATCACAACCGTCGTCGCGACCAACCTCAGCGCGATGAGCGTCCAGCGCAATCCTGGCGAGGACACGGTCCTGGTCCAGATCGAGTTCCAGCGTCGCGAACCGTCCTCGGCAGCGGGGGCCAACGCGGACGGAATTCGACGGCGCTTCCGAGAGCGAATCCGGTTGGGAAACACCCAACCGGATTAGCGATCGAGAGCGAACGAACACAGAACACAGGAACACAGGAACACAGGGTAGGGAACAGGAAGAGGAGCGAAGACATGAGGAGCGAAGACATGAGGAGCGAAGACATGCAGAGTCACAGAGTCGAAGAAGATCGAGAGCGAGGTGCAGCCCTAGCGATCGTGTTCCTGTTCATGCTCCTCCTCATGGGAATGGTCACGATCCTCCTGCTCTCGAGTCAGCGAAGCGCAGCGGGAACGAGCGCGGACCTCCGCTCGCGAGAGATGCAGCTCGTCCTGCGATCCGGAGTCGCCGAGGCCCTCAGCGAGCTGAGCAGCGGGGTCGACAGCGGCGCCGACGGAGTCGGCGCGATCGGCGGAGACGCGACCGGACTGGAGGTCTCAGTCGACGGTCGAACCCTGGGAGTCGTGCGGGTCATAGTCGACTCGTCTGACCCCGATCGAGTCGTGCTCCGGGCTGTCGCGGCCTGGCCCAGCCTCGCCGCGCCGCGATCCACGGCGGCTGCGGAGATCCTCCTGACCCGAGACGATCCGACCGCTGTGTTTGGCAACGACGGCCCCCTGATCTTCTCGGGGCCGATGGGCGACACGAGCAAGATCCGCCCAGATGGCGAAGTCACGATCACGGATCCAACCCAGGTCAAGCCGGCCCTAAACGTGGAGGACTCCTCCCTCCTCGCTGACTTCATAGCTGACTTCGTCAACGATCCCGAAGTCAGCCTGTTTGGACTCGGCGGGACCGGGGAAGACACGACCACGAGCATCGCCGGGAACGCCCTCGACAACGCCGCGCTCGACTCCATAGCCAACAGCCTCTTCGACTACGCCTCCAACGTCACGCCCGACGGCACCATCGTCGGAGACAAGAGCGGCGGGGCCAAGATCACCGTCGACCACCTCAACGTCGGGGGAGCCGGCCAGGTCACCTACTTTGGTGGCGCGAACAACATGCGGATTGAGTCGGGGGCCACCGTGACTGGATCGGGGACGCTGATCATCAACCGTCGCCTCGAGGTCGACGACGGAGGGACCTTGATCTGGGACGGCGACGTGATCGTGCTCGGAGCCCAGAACCACGCCAAGCTCGAGGTTCAAGACGGCACGATCCAAGTCACGGGCAACCTGATCGCGGTGCCTGACCCCAGCAGCAACAAGAGAGCCGACATTCGCGTCAGCAGCGACGGGAATCTGACCGTGAAGGGAAGCCTCCTCACGATCTCGGCTGGGACCGGCGAGGCCGAATTCCACATTGACGGCAGCGGCGGCGGCAGCAGCGGAGCCGACGTCAACGTCGATGGGGTCTTGGCCATGCTCGGCGACAAGATCGACTTTCGAATCGGCGGAGGCGGCAAGTCCAATGAGAAGGGCGAACTGACGGTCAAGGGCGGAATGGTGTTCGCGGTCCCAACGGGTGACCCAGACGGCCTCAAGCGGTTCCGATTCGACAGCGACTCCACGACCACGATCACCTACGACGCCGCAAGCTACGCGGACGCCGTCAACGGTCTCTCCGATTTCCTGACGGGGCTACCCACCCCCCCCGAGGCCGGACCTTGGAAACGAAGCGGCTACCTGGAGCTGCCCTCCGCTCAGGTGATCGCCGCGCAGGCTGCCGCCCTCGCGGTCGGCACCAAGATCGACGCCCCGTGAGCTCGCCAACGAACTCGTGGGCCTTCGGCCTCGCTCTCGCCATGCTCTCTCCAGCCCTCTGTGTTGGCGCTGACTCTCTCCGGCTCGACGAAGCCGTGGAGCGCGCCCGACGAGGCGCCACCCTGAGCAGCCGGGTCGACGCGAGAGTCGGCAAGCGGGCAGCCCGCCGGGTGAGCTACTGCGAGGGGGCCGACCTGGCGGCCTTGTGCCGGGTCGTGCTGGCCGCAGGCTGCGAGGCCAAGCTCCCTCTCGCGCTCTCCGCGCGCTTCCGCAGAGGAGACCCAGCCCTCGTCTGCGAAGTGATGCTCGGCTTGCCCTGGGACCTACTCCGGGACGAGGTCGCCCGAATGGTCCAGCGCTCGCCCCGCTCGTTCGAACTCGGAGCCGCTTTTGAGCTGCGTATTCGCCTCCTCTCGGCGACGAGCCGAGCCAAAGCGATTCGGGCGGCCGTCCTCGGCGGGGATCTGGGGCGGGCGAAGCTCCTCGTCAGAACCAGCGTTCACGCCGACCAAGGTCTCGAGATCGTCGTCGCCCTCGCAAGCCTCGACCTCCCTGGGGACGTCGACGACTTGCGCTGGATCACGATTCGCTCGATCACGCGCGAAGACTCTGTGGCCGAGCAGGTCCTCGCCCTGGCCAAGGAGAATCGACCCGAGCTGCTGAGCGCCCTGACGCGTACTCGACCCTCTCTCCGAGGCCAGGCTCGAGAGCACCTTGAGCGGCTCCTAGCCAAGGGGCAGCGGTCCCCACGGCTGCTTCGTCCCGCGCTCGAATTGAAAGCGAAAGGGTGTGGTCCCCTGGCGCTTCAGCTTGCCAGGCGGGGCGAAGTCGAAGTCCGGCTGAGAGCCTTGCAAGCCTTACCCCGCTTGGCCAAGCGCGCCAAGGACTCCCGGTTCACGGCGAAGGCGAGAGAGTCGCTCATGGCTTCGCTCGACGTGAGTCGCTCGGAGATTGTGCAGGCAGCAGCGCTCCGAGCCCTCGGCAGCCTGGAAGATCCTCCGATCGAGCTCCTGCTCGACTACACCGAGAGTGAGTTCTCGAGCGATATACGCCATGCGGCGATCAAGGCCGCGAGCACCGCGCGCGAAGAGCGTGGCCTCCCCATGCGCGCCTTGGCTCTCCTCCTCGACGACCCAGAAGTCTCCCAGGTTTCGCTCAAGGCACTGGTGCGTCTTAGCGGCGTCCGCCTCCCGCCGAGAGCCAGCCTCTGGAGGACATGGATAGCTCGCAATCTAGACGCCCCTGGAAACGACTCGCCCTAGCTTTGTTTAGTGCAGGACGGTCTCCAAGAGCCTATGGAAGGCGGGTGCGTCCTCGTGGCGGTATTCGGTCGCGCAAGCCACGAGCAGGCGCCGGTTTGCGTCCTTTCCGCCGGGGAGCGAAGGCAGGAAGCCCCCCAGGGAGTTGGCCTCCGCCCTCCGCTTGGCCTTGTAGCGACGAGTCTCCGCTTCTGGCGTGGCAGCGCGCGCGCGCGCCGCGCGAGCAGAAGCCTGGAGGAAGTACGCCAACCGTCCCTCGTCGCCTAGGACGACCGTGGCCGCGGCCGCAGAGAAGACCGCGAACGACGGGTCTCCCTTCTTGCTGAAAGGGCTCACCAGTCCGCCCGCGCGGATCATGTCCTCATAGGCCCCCCCTGCGTCGCCAAGGTGAAGCCGGATCTGCCCCCGGAGGAAGGCGCCCGAGGGCATGTGCGGAAAGCGCTGCACGTAGCCGTCGAGGGCAGAGGCTGCGGCTTCGAACTCAGCGATCGTGGGCGTCTGTCCTCGAGAACGCCTATGGATACAGCGGAAGGCAGCCATGAGGGCCGAGTCCGCGCGCAAGGGTAGGTCCGAGTCGGTCTCGTAGCGCAGGTCTCGGTCGAAGCTGATCAGGGGCATGCCCTTCAAGAGCTTGCCGACCTGGAGCATCTGCGCTGAGGTCGGATCGAGCTCCACTCCGAGCACCAGCGTCTCGTATCCGTCGTCCCGCTGCCCGAGCGCGAAGTGAGACATGTAGGCCGTCGGATCGAGGGGCACCGCCCGAACCTCCTCGAGCGTCGCGCGCTGAAGGCTGCCTGGGGTGAACTTCCCCTTGCGAGCTTCCTTGCGAACTGAAACGGCCTTGAGCGCGGCCAGGAACAGCCCCTTGCGCTCGAAAGCCGCCTCGAGTCGAGGGGTGTCCTTCGCCTCGCGGGCGAGCTCGATTGTGCGTTCGTGCAGTCCGTCGCGAAGGGCTGGCGCGATCTTCGCGTCCTCGGCCACGAGCGAGGCTCGCGCGACGAGCGGCAAGGCCTTGATCGGTCGTCCTGCGGCGACTAACGCTCGCTCCCCGAGGCCGAGGAGCCAGAGCTGACGTGCGACCCGTGCCGCCACACGAGGGGTGCCAGCCTCCTCGGCGTCCACGAGCTCAAGGATCGCTTCGGCGGCTTGGCCGTCCTTCTCTTTGGCCGCCCGGAGCGCGAGGGCCAGCTTGACCTCGAAGGCCTCTGGCGCGTGGGCCTTCGCCTCCGAGAGGGCCGCGTCCGCCCGCTCGAGTTCCCCC
>JAESQQ010000931.1 GCA_016765095.1 Planctomycetota bacterium
AGAAGAAGGCCACCAAGAAGGCGACCACCAAGAAGAAGGCCACCAAGAAGGCGACCACCAAGAAGAAGGCCACCAAGAAGGCGACCACCAAGAAGAAGCGCTAGACGCGCTCTCCTGCTCATTGAGCTCCTGACTCGGCAGACGCAGCATGGCTGCTCTGGCGAGTTTGCTTTCCGGAGCCTTCAAGCCCAATTTGCGCTTCGCTGCTACTCTCTTGGCGAAGGAAGTGGGTGTGGGATGAACAAGATCGCAATGGCAGGTATGGCGGTGCTCCTCAGCGGGGGTGTCGTTCTAGGACAAACTTCATTCGAGACCCGAGTCCTGGCTCGCTATCAGGCCGGCGACCGTCCCGGTGCGGACCGTCTTCTCCAAACGCGCACGAGCGCGGCCCGGTTCGACGAGTCGCAGACCGTCGCGATCAGCGCCGTCTTCAAGAGCCGCGACCAGGGTCTGACGATCCGAGTCGAGCGCCGAGCCGAAGACTCGAAGAAGCAGCTTTGGATCGCGATCCCTCCGGGGACCTGCGCCCTGCCGAGAGTCACGAACGGGAAGCGGCACGACCCACTCCCCCAGGACTTGCTCTTGATTCGGCCGTCGATCCTGAGCCTCGCGCCAGGAGCGCGGAGCGCAGATGTCACACTCCCCGTGGCCTGCGCCGCGTTCCGCCGCGACGGCCCCGAAGCGGGCGTCCGCTACACGATCCAACGGGTCAAGCCGGGCTCGAACCTCGACCGGCTGGCCCTGGCGCTCTGCGCTCGTCGAGAGGTTCCCAAGAGCCTCGACCCGGCCTTAGCGCTCGCGATCTGGATCGCTCACGAAGACCTCGGCTACCAACGCCTAGCCAGGTCCTCCCTCGGGTTTCGGACTTTCCGCACCCCGCGCCAGCGAGTCGGCGCCGAGCACGGCCCCGCGGCCGCAGCGCTCTTGCACGCGGCCGGGCTCGACCTCAACCGGTTCGACTTCTACCGGAGCGGGGGGACGAAGGCCCGAGGAGACGTTCCCGCGCGGGCAAAGCAGACGCCCAAGGCCAAGGCTAAGAAGAACGCCAAGGCTAAGAAGGTCAAAGCTAAGGCTAAGAAGAAGGTCAGGATCACGCCCTAGGCCTCGTTCGGGGTTTCCAGGCAAACGCCCCTTGCGAAGCAAGGGAGCGCTCCGTGAGTTCCGGTACTGGAACCGAGCATGCGAAGCATGGGTCGGGACCTGGAGGAGCGAAGCGGGGGAAGATCCCGACGGTTGAGCGCAGCGAAACCTCGTGCTGCGGAGCAGCACCAGAAGACACAGCCAGCGCCCTCGCTCACTCAAGTTGCGGATTCCGACAGCGCTCACTTGCGGCAGTCCTTAGGGGACGACGAAGACAGAGCCCGCGGAACTAGCAGTTCGCCAGCTAACGCCCCGTTTTGGCGAGGGCCCAGCGAAGAATCAACGCAAAGACGCCAGGGCGCAGAGGCGCGAAGAGCGGCTTAGAAGCCTGTGAGGTGGCCGCGCTTCCACCTCATTGCGTCTCTGCCTCTTTGCGTTGAAAAGCGATTCGTGCAGCCAGGGACCAGGTATGGGCGCGTGTCTCATTCGGTGCGGTTCACCAACAGCCTCACGAGCACGAGCACCCTCACGAGCACGAGCACGGCTCACGAACACGCCCGGGGCAAAAGCCGGCTCAATCGACGCCGAGGTATTGCCCCTCGTTTTGCTCAGCGAGTTCGCTGGCGAAGTCGGTGCTCCCTTCGCCGATCGCGATCACGTCGATCTTGACCTTCCGAGTCCGGTTCTTTCGCTTGATCTCCGCGAGGAACTCGGTGACCTGCTTCTCGTCGAGGGGCTTGCCGGCTGCTGAAGTCGGCGCGCCGTCCGTCACGAAGATAATCGTGTCGGCCTGCAGGAAGGTCATGGCTAGATCGACGGCGGTGTTGCTGCGGGTCACGCCGCCCTCGCTCAAGCTTTCGAGCCACTTGCAGGCCTTGTCCTTGTTCGAGCCGCTGGCCGCGATCAGGGCCTTGCCCTTCCAGGTCCGGGCCTCAGTCGAGTAGGCCACCATGTTGAACTTCGTGCCCTTGGGCAGAACCCGCACGAGCTTCTGGGCGGCGCGGGTCAAGCGGTTCATGCGTGAGTAGTAGGCCGGCAACTTCTCGTCCGAGGGACAGGTGGCGCCCTTGCGGCCGCGAGCCGCAGGGCATTGGTGGAAAGTGCACTTCTTGGGCGTGTAGCCCTCGGCGTCGGGGTCCTCGCTCGGCACGGGGGCCCCGAGTGAAGTCCCAGCACCCTTCTCGCCCTCCTCGCCTGGGTCCTTGACGTATTCGCGGATATGCATCGAGCCCGAGACGTCCATCACCAGGACGATCCGACGGCTCTTGACCTCGAGGCTCTCGAAGAACTTGGGGTTCTCGCCCGTTTGGAAGTGGTTCGGGCGCGTCTTGGTCCCGTCTCCGTCCGCTACCTTGGGTCGCATGTCTGCGGTCCAGGTCTTGCCGACCTCCCCCCACCACTTGCGCCAGTCTGCGGCTTTGGTCAGCGGCTGCCCGGTCGCGTCGTAGAGCGCGCGCCCGATCACCTCGACGGGATCGCCCCCGCGCTTCTGCCAAGTCACGAACGCGTCGACCAACGGTCCGACCGACTCCTTGAGGTGGATCTGACCGAGCGCACGAGCGGCCGCCTTGACCGCTCGCTCGTCCCTCGACAAGAGCAGCGGAGCGAGCGCCGCGGCCGACTCGGCTGTCGGCCAGCCGCCGACGACCTCTGCCAAGGGCAGCGCCGCAGCGGGCCTCTTGATCGCCTTCTTGAGCGCCTTGTAGACGACCGCCCGAGCCTCCTTGCCTTCCATAGTCGCGAGCGCGTCACGGCTCAACTCGGCCAGCGTGACTTCGACCGAGGGCGAAGGGAAGGGCGCGCGGGTTAGCGCGAGGAGCGTCTTGGCGGCGTCGGCGCTCCCTTCCTTGGCGACGGCTTCGATCAACTCGGCGGCCTTGGTCAGGCGCGGGTCGTCACCTTCGACGACCCCCCTGACTGCGCCCAGCCGCGCGGCGTGCTTGCGGAGGTCCTTGACGACGCCGCTCGGCGCTGCGAGGGCCGGAGTAGCGAGGAGACAGGCGAGGAGAAGAGGAGCAACGAAGGGGCGCATAGCGACCTCCAAGGGAAGGCCTGGATTCTATCCCTGGGGGCGGGCCGCAGTCCTCCCCCGAACCGGACCGTACGCTCCTGTGACGGGTCCTCGCGGGGAGGCAATCGGCCTAGAACGTCACCTGTCGTTGATTGCAGCGCGATTGAGGCCGACGGCGTGCCTACTCGGGCGCTGCCTCCTCAAGGGGAGCGTCTTCGAGCGCCTCCTCTTCCTGGCCCTCGAGGTCTCGTTTCAGGGCTTTGAGGAGAGCCTGGAAGCCCTCTCGCTCGCGAAGCGGGTCGAGGTCTTTGTCCTCGGTCATGTGTTCGAGGTCGCGCATACCCGCCTTGATCGCGTAGCCAAGAGTCTCCTCAGCCGCCTCGAGCTTGCCCATTCGCGAGTAAGTGCAAGCCAGGTTGTACCAAGCCAGGTTGTGGGTCGGATCCGCCTTAATCGCCAACGCGAAGGCCTGCTCGGCCTCGACGAGCTTCCCCGCGTTGAAGGCCTCGATCCCCTTCGTGAGGTGATTGCTCGAGACCTTTCGCTTGGCGTCTTGCTCTTCCTCAGGGCTGAGGAGACCGGCCGGCCGAAAGTCGAACTTCTCGTTCGCGAGCATTAAGACGTCGCGAGTCATGGCTCGAATCATGCGCGCCTCGCGCCGATCGGCGCTCAGCAAGTCGTAGGAGGAGAATTGCCCGGGAAGGACGCTGTAGAGCACGTTGAAGGGGAGGATCACGAGGCCCAAGGCCTGGGTGACCGTCCCCTCGCGCGAAACCTGGCCCAGCAGCTCCTGCTCGCCGTCGTAAACCGTACAGCTGAGGGTGTAGGTCTCCTCGGAGAGGATCGGGAACCCGGGGATCAACCCGAGCCAGGCATACCACTCGTAGTTGTCCGTCGTGGTCAAGGAGAGCTCGAGAATGTAGTCGTAGCCAGGCCGGATCTGGCTCTGGGTAGAGCGGGTCTGAACCGCCGAAAACAGCCCGGACTCGACGATCACGTCGTGGGCCACGTCTAGGCGCTCGCCTCCGCCGTTCCCATCGAGGATCTTGCGCGTCACGAGCGCCCGGGGCCGCGCGTGCCCGTCGCCCGAGACAGCCACGATCGGCCACGGAGTCACGTACTGAGTCGGAAACTCCTGATAAATCCCGCAGCCGCTCAACCCAAGGAGGAGTAGGCAGGCGGCGAAGAAGGAGCAAACGCGGGCGGAGAACATGGCGACCTCTGGATTGGGGTGAACTGGTGAGAGTGAGCCCACCCAATCGGTTTCACGACCCGGAGCTTAGCGGAGACCCAGCCTCTTCTGAGGCGAACTGCGATACTCCGGCTCCGTCCCTCGAGGTTCCCTTGACCGCCGCTCGGATCGTCTCTCTCGTCCCCAGTCTGACCGCCCTCCTCGCTGACCTCGGCCTCGACGACGAGGTCGTCGGGCTGACGAGGTTCTGCACCGATCCCCCCGGCTGGAAACGCCGTAAGTGCGTCGTGGGAGGGACCAAGGACGTGCACCGCGAGCGGATCGCAGAGCTCGAGCCGGACTTGATCTTGGCCAACCGCGAGGAGAACGTGCGCGAGCAGGTCGAGGCGCTCGAGGCCATCGCGCCGGTTCACCTGACCGAGATCAAGACGGTCGCCGACGACCTGGCCGCGATTCGAGCGATCGGAGCGCTGGTCGGGCGAGAGCAAGCAGCCGAATCCCTCGCCTTACGAACCGAGGCCGCGTTCGCCGCGCTCCCGAGCTACCCGCCCCTACGCACGCTCTACTTGATCTGGAGCGAGCCCTACATGTGCGCTGGCGGCGACACCTTCATTCACGCCGTCCTCAGCGCAGGCGGATTCGACAACGTGTGCGGCGAGCGACTCCGCTACCCCAGCCTCGAGCCCGAGGTGCTCCAAGCCCTCGAGCCCGAGGTGATCCTGCTCAGCTCCGAGCCCTACCCCTTCCGAGAGAAGCACACAGCCGAGCTCGCGGCGCTCGTCCCGACCGCCAGGATCGCGCTCGTGGACGGAGTCCCCTTCTCCTGGTACGGAAGTCGCGCCGCAGACGCCCCTGCTTATCTGGAGAGCCTTCGAGCAAGACTCTAGGCTTGTCACGACTGTCGACCGCTTGGGTCGAGTCGAGGGAGCGACGCGGGCCGCTGGGATCCGCGAAGCCACAGGCGCCTGATACGCTCGCGCGCGGAGAACACCCCATGCCGATCGACTTCCCGATTGCCGACCTGCCCCTCGACATGGCCGAGGAGGACGCGGTCGAGGCCGCCTACGGCGAAGACCTCGACTGGGTCGCCGAGAAGCTCCGCCGGGGCGTCTCGGTCCTGCTCGAGTGCGAAAAGCAGATCACGACTTTCCTCTACGCAGCGCTCCGAGTTCGACTCCGGGATCCCGACGGCGGGAAACCACTTCGTTGCCGCTACGTCGCCGGCCAGCCGCCGGCCGAGGGCGAGCAGGCCGCCCCGAGCTCGCTCATGCAGCTCATGATTCGCCAGATCGCCGACTTGGTCCGGAGCGCCGAGCCCGGAACCGTAATCGTCGTTCCTCACGTCGACCTCCTCACGACGACCACGCGAAGCGGGCTCTCTATGGAGGCCAAAGAAGTGATCGCGCTCGTCTACGAGAACCCCGAGGTGCTTCTGCTCGGGTTCAAGGATCCCGAGTTCGAACTCCCCAAGACGATCGAGAGCGTGTTCACCGCCCGGCGCTCGATCCTCGGGATCGAGCGCCGCAAGTTGACGCGCGTGATCCTCCAGCGCGAGGCGCGCAAGTTCGGGGTCGAGACCTTCGACCCCTTCTCGCTCTACAAGTATGTGTCTGGCCTGAACGTGATCCGGCTCCGGCAGGTCCTCTCGCAGTTCGGCGACCGAATGGACTTCGATCCCCGCCACCCAGACGGACGCCAGGAGCTCTTTCGAGACATTCGCGAGCTGACTCGCGGCGCCGAGCTGGAGATCCCCACCGTCGACCTCGACAAGGACATTGGCGGCTACGACGCGGTCAAGGAGCGGATCCACAAGGAGATCTTGACCCTGATCAAGGCTTGCGACGAGACCGATACCGAAGGCGAAGTCAAGGCGATCGAGGAGCTGATCCCGCGCGGGATCATCTTTGAAGGCCCGCCCGGCACGGGCAAGACTTACTTCGCCAAGGCGATCGCGAGCGCGATCGACGCGACCACGATCGTGGTCTCGGGCCCCGAGCTGAAGAGCAAGTGGGTCGGCGAGTCGGAGGCCAACCTCCGCAATATCTTCATGCGAGCCCGCAAGAGCGCGCCCTCGATCATCATTTTCGACGAGCTCGACAGCTTCGCGCACCGCCGCGGGAGCTACGCGGGGACTGGCGTCGAGCACTCCATGGTCAACCAACTCCTCACCGAAATGGACGGGTTCCGCAAGGAAGAGCTCGTGTTCGTGGTCGGGACGACCAACTTCTTCGAGTCCCTCGACGAGGCGCTCCTGCGCCCGGGGCGCTTCGAACTCAAGATCCGGGTCCCCTACCCGAAGGAGAAGGGCCGCCGCGCGATCCTGAACATTTATCGGAAGAAGTTCGGGCTCGAGATCCCCGACGAGGTGTTCGAGTACCTCGTGCGCAAGACCTCGGGCTACGTGAACTCGGACCGCCGCGTCCGCTTCTCTGGCGACCACCTCTACGCGCTCTGCCGAGGGCTGGCGCGTCAGACGATCCGCCAGGGCAAGGGCAAGGCCTACACGATCACCCAAGAAGACGTCGACTCGGTGATCGGAGACGCGTTCGAAGTCAGCAAGCCGAGCGACTCCGAAGAGAAGGTGATCGCGGCCCACGAGTGCGGCCACGCGCTCATGGCAGCGCTCCTCCCCGAAGCCGCGCGCCCCGAGAAAGTCACGATCGAGGGCGAGGACGACGAGAACCAGTTCTACACCTCCTTCGACCGCGACGCGCTCGGGATCATTACGACCACCGCGCGCGCCGAGGCAGACATCGCGGTCGCGTTCGGCGGCCGAGTCGCGGAGGAGATCTGCTACGGCGAGATCAGCGCCGGCGACATGAGCGATCTCCACCAGGCGAGCCGCTTGGCGCGGGTCATGATCGAGGCCTGGGGCATGGGCGAGAGCCAGGAGTTCTGCTACGAAGAGACGGGCGAGGGCTACAAGCGCCGCCGGCTCTCCGACCACCGCGAGGAGCAGATCGACCAGGAAGTCGACGGCGTCCTTGAGAAGCAGCGCGAGCGCGCCCGCACGATCCTCGTCGAGCACCGCGCGACGCTTGACGCCATGACGGAGCTCCTGCTGAAGAAGCGGGTCCTCGAGCGGAAGGACCTCAAGGACTTCTTCGCGGCGCGCGACTACACGATCGACTGGCGAGAGAACAAGCTGAAGGTGACCGACACCACCCCAGACGCCAAGGAAGCCAAGGAAGCCGACTCGGCTGAGCCCGCCAAGGTGGAGAGCGCAGGAGACGCCTCGTGAGCGAGATCGAAATCCGGTTCCGAATGAACCTCAAGACCGGCAAGAAGGACATCGTGATCGACTTTCACGGTGACGAAGACTTGATGCGCCACGAGCACGAAAAGAAGCACCGTGACATCGTGGAGCGACTGATTGGCGAGGGGATCCTGAGCGCCGACGAAGTCGGCGAGGTGACCGTCGAGCGCGCGGCTCCGCAGCAAGCGGAACAAAACCCCGAGACCGGTGGTGAGCAGCGCGAGGCTCAGGGACAGGGGCAGTAGAGCCCGGATCTCCAGCGCCTGACCTAAGTGCGCGACAAGGCTCGGGGAGGCCAAACGGCCCGACCTCGGGGCGGGCGGGGGTAAACCCCGCCCCTACTAAAGCGTGTTGATAGCCGCTGCGGAGGTCGATCCGGAGGGCCGAAAGCGATCTGTAGGGTGCGGGGTTCACCCCCGCCCGACGCCTGTCCCGAAGAGACAGACGCTCTCTTCTTAGGCTTGTCTACTGCTCCGGCGGCGGCTGAGCGACGAGCCAATCCATGACCGCCGCGACTGCCGCGCCCCCGAGCAAGCGGCGGCGGGCCTCGAGCAACTGATCCAGGCTGGGCGGCTTCGTTCGCAGGGGCGTCAGCGCGCCTGTGAGGTTGGAGCGACTCAACCCTGCGGGGACCTGCACCCGCGCTCCCCCGACGTCGGTCGCGTAGCGGAACCCGTTCCCTTCCAGCGTCAGCGCGACGTCCCTCGGGAGGACCACGACCCACAGAACCCGTCCGTGGCTCACGGCCGCCACGACTTCGCCGCGAGGGCACACGAGGTCGAAGAACCTCCGCGAGGTTCGTCCGAGAACGTAGTCCCCGAGGGGTCCTTCAGGGACACCGAGGATCGTCTCGAGAAAGGCCGGCACGCTTCGACCCGAGTCGCGGATCGCTTGGGGCCCTTTGCTCCCGGGGACCACCGGGCCTCGCGGCCGGACGGAGGTGTAGTAGCCAGAACTGACGAGACTGCTCTGAAGCCTCTCGAGCGTGGCCATGGTCACGGGCATTGGGGACAGGCTCACTCGGGAGGCAGTCCGAATCTCTGACGTGACCGGAGCGAGTTCTCCTTCCTGATCGACTCCGCGAGCGTTCACCTCCCACCAGCGGCCCGCGACGGAGTCGACTCGAAGATACGTGCTCGCCTGGTCCGCCCAGAAGATCCCGACTCTCCCGTAGGCCTGCCGTCCCCGGACCGCCATGGTCTCGGGGCGCGTGACCAGCAGGATGTGGAGCGGGCGTCCCGTCCAGCGCTCGTGGAGGATCACGAGGCCCTGGCCAAAGGGATCCTGGAAACTGTCGACCTGATGGGCTGGCTGCTGGCTAGCCCAGAGGGCCGGCGCCAAGCCGAGGAGCAGCGAGCCCACCAAGAGCGCGGCTGACTGAATCACGACCCTCGTACTCGAAGCCCTGGCCGGGATCTTGGTCCCGACGCTGAGGCCCTCGCTCTCAAGAGCGGCGCGCAAGACCGGCCCCTCGTCGGGCTTGAGGTAACCGCGCCGCTCCTTCTTGTTCGCGCGCAGCCAGATCACCTGGCGAGACGCGCTCCGTTGACACAACTCCCATCCGAGCAGAGACTCGGCGACCCCTCGGAGGCCCCATGCCGAAACCCATACTCCTTGCTTGCTCAGCGCTCCTGTTCGCGCTGGCCGGCTGCATTACGGTGCCGGACGAGATCAAGGCCGACATGCAACAGCCCGACGGCACGCGCCCCAACAACTTCGGTCGCGCAGTGGAGGTCAGCTCGTGGGAAGGCAGAGACGACGAGCGCGGCGCGACCCCTGGCGCGAGACCCTTCAAGGTCGTCCCCGACCACCCCACGATCGCCCGCGCTAGCTCGGCTCCCCTCACGAGCGCGACCGCCCCGGAGGGCTCCAAGTGAACCGCACCCTCCTCTACCTAGCGCTGATCGCCTCACTCTCCGGTTGCGGCTCGGTCGTCCAGGAGCGGCTCTACTTCCAAGGGAGCGAGATCGACGAAGAGCACCCCGCGACCTACCTCGGGCTCCCGCTCACGAGCGGCCAGATCGTGCTCGGCGAAGCGCCGGGCGCCTACAGCTTCCTGTTCGGACTCGGGCTCGAGACCTACGTCAACTTCACGCACGCCGCGATCCTGATCATGGAGGAGGGCAAGGCCTACGTTTACGAAATGACCGGGGAATACGACGGGATCGGGCTCGAGGACACGCCGACCGACGGGATTCGCGGCTTCTGTCGCCGCCTGACGCTCGAAGAATACGCTCACGGCAACCTCTACGTCGAAGTCTACGACCTCCCCCCAAACGTCGACGCAAAGAAGGTGATCGCCTACACCCAGGACGTCTACGAGCGACAACCAGAGTTCGACGCGTATCTCGACTACAGCGAACACGAGAAGCTGTTCTGCACCGAGTTCGTCGCGCTCGCGCTCGAAGCGGGCGGGCACGAGCCCTTCAAGCTAGTCCCGATCCGCCAGCACCCCGACTACCAACGCCTCCTGACGTGGTTCAAGGTCGAGCGAAAGCTCGGCCTCCCGGCGGCCAGCTTCGCCGACGAGAGCCGCTGGCGAGCCTCGCTCGGCCAGCTCCCGTGCCGCACGAGCGCGTATTCCTACTTCGCCGCCAAGGCCGAAGTCTCGCGGAGGTTCACCGCCGACCAAAAGCTCGGGAACGTATTCCGTATGGAAGGGATCGCAGACATTCGGCTCCGCGACGAGATCCTGATGTTCCTCAACCGCTCCCTGCGCCTGTTCCCGATCACGCCTCAGCGGCGGCTGCCGCTTGACGAGATCCAGGCAAAGGTCCGCGCCCTGGCTGACGAAATGTTCGGGTCGGCCGAGGACACTCCTCCCAGCTAAAGGGATGCAGACTAGCGGCGGAAGTGCGCGATCCCGCAGGCCTCGTTGATCGGGCGATCGTGCTCGAGCCGAAACCCAGACTTGATCAGGCGCGCGAAGAGCGGCTCCTTGGGCGCGCGCGGGTGGTATTCCATCACGAGCGCCCCGATCCGCTTGAGGACCTCGTCGGGAGTGTCTTGGAGGAGCGGGTGCTCCTCGCCCTCAATGTCTAGCTTGAGGAGGTCGAGGGTCTCAAGACCCTCCCGATCGAGGAACTCGCCCAGCGGCAGCGCTTCAACCGAGACGTCTTGGGGCGAGGCTTCCTCGACGAGGACCCGCTTGTGGGACGGGAGGTCCCCGCCTGCCATGTGGCGTGTGCCTGACTCGGGCGCGAGCGCGACCTGGTGAGTCGAGACGCGCGTGACTTGATTGTTCCGCGCGATCGTCAACTCGAGCTTGTGAAAGGTCTCGGGAAAGGGCTCGAGCGACCAGATCTTGGCCTCGGGCGCTGCGGCGAGGGCGAAGAGCGTGAACGCGCCTATATTGGCGCCGCCGTCCACGATCGTCCGGCAGCTCGAGTCGACCTGGTACTCGCCACGAAAGAAGATCACCCAGGCCGTGACGAGATCGCCTGGCTCGTGGAGTTGAAGACTCCGATAGTCGTTGAGGCGGAGGAGATAGGGATAGCTCAGCTCTCGGACGCCGAGGTAGGCCGAGGTCAGGGCAGGCCACTGGCTCGTCAGCCGGCGACATTCGAGGATCTCCGGCGCGCGATCGAGGTTATCGAGGACGCTCCGCAGGCGGGCCAGGTTGGGCATGAACTCTCCTGCCCTATCTTGACCCGCCAGGGGCCTTGGGGCGAGGCGTCACGCGGCGAATCAAGAGGAGCGGGCTCTCGAGGACCGTCTCCCCCCCGAGCCTAGCCACAAGTCCGCTCCAAGCCGGGGGGAGGGGCTCGTCGACCCGGCGGCGAAGGTGAACCAGGTAGTAGGGGGCCTGCTCTTGACCGGCCTGAATCCGTGCACCCTCGAGGAGGCGTCCGTGGTACTCGTAGCGGAGCAGCCGGTAGCTCGGGAGGCCAGGACGCGGAACCTCGAGGAGCTTGCTGAAGTGGCGATTGGCGAGCACGAGGGAGCCGGGCGGAATCATGGCCGTGGCGCGCTCGCGCTCAACGACCAAGCCCTCGAGGTAGCTCTGGTGGCGGGCCATGACGACGCCGCCTCCGACGACTCCCAGGATCGCGAACACGGGCGCGACTCCCGCCAGCCAGGCCCGCCGCCTAGCGGCGCCGAACACGTCTCCGGGAAACTCCTGGGAGAGGACCTGGGCGTAAAGGAGCACCCAAGCCGGGAGGGCAGGAAGGAGAAGGCGCTGACCGAGGACCACTCGGCTGGGAAAGGACGAGCCCTGGCCGTCGAAGAAGTAGTAGGCGAGCAGGATCCCGAACAAGGGCAAAGAGAGGGCTCCCAGAATCGCGGCCCGCCGATCGACTTCGGGGGAGACGTGCTCACCTCGCCGCGACCAGCGCCAGAGCCCCCAACCGAGCGGCGCCAAGAGCATGCCTGGCCAGACGAGGAGCAGCGCGCTCGCGTAGTGGGGCACGTTCGTGCTCAGGCAACCGAGCGAGAAATGCCCCTGGCCCGTCGCCCCGAGCGGGCTCCCAAAAAAAAGCACGTTGTAGGCCACGAGACAGATCCCAACGGCGCTCCCTCCCAGTACGACTCGAAGCCCAGGTCCTCGCCCCGACGCCCACAGCACCGTCAGGACCACGACTGGAATCGCCGCTCCAAGGTGATAGCGCGCCACGACCGCGAGGCCTAAGGCGAGGCCCGCCAGGGCGTATCGTTTCGAGAGGAGCGCCCACGCCGCCGCGCACAAGCAGAGCGCACCGAGGGCGTCTCCCATGATCGCGCGACTGTAGAGGAGGAAAGTCGGGTGCCAGAGGAGGAGCAACGCCCAGGCCGCCGAGCGTCCCATTCGTCGTAGCGCCAACCCTGCCACGAGCGCCAGCAAGACGTGGATCAATGCGCCGACCGCGAACGTCGCCCGGTATCCGAACGCCGCCAGGACAGGGGCCGTGAGGAGGGAGCGGCCTGCGTTTCGCCAACCGACCCGGCCCCGCGGCCCTTGGTGGGTCTCGCTCAGCTCCCCCAGGCCTGCCCCGTCGGTGGTCAACGCCCCCGCCGCCCAGATCGTGGCCGTGTTCAGGAACCCGACCTCGTCCTCGATCGCATGCGTCGGGGGATACCAGACCGCGAACCCGATCAAGTAGAGCACCACACAGACACCCAGCAGGGCCCAGCCCCTCGTGTCCGGGGTCTCCGCCGGCTCGGCGGGCGTCCCCTCGTCCCCAGGTGAGGGCTCGAGGCATGCCTCGTCGGGGGGCGTCGCGACTTCCGCCTCGCTCATAGGGGAACCTCTACCCCAGGCTTCGCTGCGGGTGCGCTCTCCGGGGGGTGTCGGTCGCGAGTCCTAGCCTGACGGCTCTCCGAGGAGGGCC
>JAESQQ010000098.1 GCA_016765095.1 Planctomycetota bacterium
ACCGGCCGCAGCCTTGAGGGCCGCCGCCACGGGTCCCCCCAAGCGCTTGGCATAGAGCGGGCGCCGCGCGACCCCCCCTGCTGCGAGCGCGTCGGTCACCTCGCGGAAGGTGGGCGCGTCCCGACCCGCTGAGAGGTGATAACGCCTATGGCGGGGCGCGTCTGCCAAGACCAGAGTCGCGAACGCCTCGGCCACGAAGTTGGCAGGGACGATATCGAGGCGGAGGTCGGGGTCGAAGGGGAGGACGGGGATCCGGCCGAGGCCAACGAAGGCCCGGACCATGTCGAACTGGGTCGTGGCCGGGAATCGGCTGTCGCCGAGCACGATCGAGGGCCGCCCGATCACGACCGAGGCCTCGGGCCCGAGCAGCTCGTCCACGAGGTGCTCGCCGAACTTCTTGGTCCGGGCGTAGGGGTCGTAGTCCGAGCGCGCCCAATCGAGCGCCTCGTCCTCGAGCACGACCTGCTGCTCCCGCTGCCCCGCGATCGCGACCGTCGAGACGTGTCCGTAACGCCGCAGCGCGCCGCGCTCCTGAATCGCCTTGGCGAGCTGGATCACGGTCAACCCGCCCCGCAGGTTGACGTCGAAGCAGGCCCGAGCTGAGCGCCGATTGAGCGAGGCCGCCGCGTGGACCACCGTGTCGTGCCCGTCGACCAAGCGCTGGTAGGGCGTGGCCCCGAGCCCAAAGCGTGGCTCGCGGAGATCACCGCGCACAAAGCTCAACTGCCCGCTCGTGAGCGCCTCTGCGACTTCCTTCGCGCTGAGGTGGAGCTGGAGGCACTTCCAGACTCGGCCTCGCGCGGCGTCGGCGTCGGGCGCCCGCACGAGCCCCGTCACCTCCTGGCCTGCGCGCAGGAAGTGGCCCGCGAGGTAACCCCCGAGGTAGCCAGTCATTCCGGTCAGAAAAATCGCCATAACGTCCCTGCGGCGAGGCCGCGGGCCAGATCCTACGCGCGCCGCGCCGGCTCCGCCTCCTTCACCGGCCGCCTCTCCTCGCGGTGCGTCAGCTCGACCGATTCAGCGAGAAGCCGACCACCTCGCCGACTGGAGGGCGTCCACGAGTTCGGCGACTTCGTCGAGGCGCAACTCAGTGCGGGAGGTGATCGCTTCGACTCGTCGGCGAAGCTCCGAGCCAACAGCGAAGCGCGCAGAGCCGAGTCGTCGAATCGTAGCCAGAGCCTTCGCGGACAGGCCTGCCGATAGCTCGAACCAAGCTAAGCGTGCTCGATCCAAGCCCGTCAGGACCACCTTCCTCGCCTGTTCGTTCAGCGCAGCCCGCGCCAGTTCATTGGCTTTTAGAGCCACTTCCCGGAGCTCCCAACTGACCCAGAGGAGGTGAGAGTGTTCAGCGACTCCGGCCTTCCTGTAGGCGATCGGGAGCAGGTCCACAAGGTCCTCGCAAAGCCGAACTCGCTCCTCGCCAAGCGTCTTGGGGTCGAGCAGTGCAATCCTGATCGCCCCGGCGAAATGCCCACGCCAGGGCCTCGAGCCCGGAGTGAGCTGGAGTTCCTTGAAGTAGTCGATCGCCCGCAGATACTCGCCAGCCGCAACGGAACTCCGCCCTAGCCCTTCGAAGAGGAGAGCCTCAAGGTCGAAGTCACGGCGCAGGACTCGGCCGATCCCGACGTCCCCTCGAAGCGCCCGGAGGGCTTCAGGATCGTCCGCCGTGGCCCGAACCCAGGCCCTCAGGCCCGCCAGTTCCTCGTGGGCCCGGACCGCCTCGGCGACTTTCGTTGCGTTCGACGTGCCGACGACCCTGTTCGCCTTCAGGTATCCGACCCAGAACCTCCAGAAGGACTGCTGCGACTCGTCTTGGCGTCCGCTGAACCGTGTGATCGCCTCCGCAGCTTGCCTCCGATCCGAGCCAGCAGGCAGGCCCTTCGCGAGGGCCTCGAACCGCGCTGGCTCCGGGCCGTCTGGGGCCAGCCGCGCCTGAAGCTCGGCCTCGACCTTCAAGCGAGCCTCCTCGAGGGCTTCGGCGCGAGTGACGACAAGCACCCCGACGCCTATGAGCAGCAAGACGAGGGCTCCGAGGAACGCCGAGTCCGTCAATACGAAGCGCCCGTTGGGCCCGCAGAGCACGTTGTCTGGCTTCAAGTCGCGATGCAGCAGCCCCTGGGCATGCGCCGCGCTCAGCGCGTCACAGAGCTGGATCCCCAACTCAATCGCCTCCTCCGCCGAGAGCGGCCCGCGGGTTCACATCCGGTCCTCCAGGCTGCCGCCCTCAATGCGCCGCATTGCGAACCAAGGAGTCCCGTCCTGCTCTCCGAAGTCGAGCACCTCAATGAGGCCCGGGTGCCTAAGCGCCCGAAGGGCCCGAAGCTCCCGCTCGAAGCGGCGCCGGTCTCCCTCGCTGCGAGCCCCCTCCCCGCTCAGGGCCTTGATCGCGACCTCGAACCCAAGCTCGGGGTGTCGAGCGCGATAGACCGTGCCCATGCCCCCCACCCCCAGAATGCCAAGGGTGACGTAGGGACCGAATCGGAGAGCCTCAGGCATGCGGGCCAGCGTCCCAAACCCTAGCGGGTCACGCTAGCGGGCGATCGGATCGGCCTGCGCGCGCTGGCCGGCCTGGACGCTCACGGTCGGAGCTCCGCTCGTCTCGAAGGGATCCGCGCCCTTGCCGGCCTTGAGGTGATAGACCCCCGGCGGCACGTCCTTGAACACATAGTTGCCCTTGGCGTCGGTCTTGGCGTTGAAGGTCTGGACCGCGCCGTCGTCGTTGTGGATCAGGAGTACGGGGATCCCGTTGACGCCCTGACCCCTGACCTGTCCGGCGACCTCGCCCAAGCGCGCTAGGACGAGGTCGACGGCGAGCTGACTGCCCTGATAGTCGATCGCCCGATAGGCGTTGGCGTGCCCCTTGAGCGAGGCCTCGACGCCGGTCTCGCCCATGTCGAGGCCGCGGATCACGAACGCTCCCTGAAGATCCGTCGTCACGCGACGGCTCCCGACGCTGACCGTGGCGTTGGGCACGACGACTCCGCGATCGTCACGGACGCTCCCCGCGATCGCGATCCCGACTTCGGCCAAGGAGACCAAGACGCCGGTCACTTGCTGGCCCGGGGTCATGGTGAAGCTGGCCCAGGGTCCGACGCGGTGGTCGCCGATCACGGGCAACTCGAGCCGGATCCGCACGCGACCGGCGTGCACGTCTTCGATCTTGAAGCTCAAGTCTGCGGCCGGGACCAGCTTGCGCCGGTCGGTCCGAGTCAGGGGGTTGCGCCGGGTCCCGCTCTCGGTCTCGATCACGACGTCGAACTCCAAAGGCCGTAACTGAGCCACGTCTGAGGGAAGGTGAAGCTGACCCGCGATCGAGCCTTTGCGAGAGACGCGCAGCTCGACGCGGCTGGAGTCGGCGTCGGGTGGGACTTGAATGTAGGCCCGGTCCGACTCGCTGAATCCAGGCCCTCGGGCCGAGACGGCGTAGGAGCCAGCCGCGACCTCGGTCACGAAGCTCCCGTCAGCGCCGAGCCCCAACGCCGCGGTGTCGAGGATCGCCTTCCCCTTGGGGTCGGACGGGTTGACGAGAACCACCTCGGCCTCGCGAATCGGGTTTCCGTCCTGATCGAGGATCACGCCCACCAGCCGCCCGAGGCGAGCCAAGTTGAGCCGGACCCGCAGCGAGGCGCCGGCCTCGACTCGAATCGGTCCGAAGGGGACACCCCCCTTGACGCGGGCGTGGCGCGCGACCCCCGAGATCGTCTCGCCAGCGGGGAGGCCCCCCAGCGAGGCGTGCCCGTTCGAGTCGCTCAGGACCGCCTCTAGCGGCATTCCGCTCTTGCGCCTGGCTTCGATCCGAACGCCGCTCAGCGGGCGGCCGGTGCCGTCCTCGCAGATCACCTTCAAGGCGACCGGCCGACCGCCGGGCTGCCCCCCCCGATTGCCGCTTCCGGGCGTCGACCCGGGACGGGCTCCGTTTCGGGTGGGTCGCGGCGTCCCCGAGCTGGAGGTCCCCGCCGGTGTCCCTTGAGCGGCGCTTCCACCGTTGGAGCCCGTCGGCCGGCTGCCCTTGGGGGGAGCCCCGACTCGAGACCGCGCCGGACTCGGGGCGAGGGTCTTGCGGGACCCGGCCCGACTGGGAGAGGGCTTGCCCTCGTTTCCGTCGTCGAGGAGGAGCATTCCGGCGGCGACCGCGACGCCAACGGCGACAAGGGCTGCCAGCCCGGCTTTCAACTTGGCGTTCATGGGCGCGAGTTTACCCGGTCTTGGCCCTTAGGCCCGGCCCAGCCTTGCTTGAGCGCCCGCGCGCGCCTCGTGGGATCTGGCGTAGACTCACAAACGCTCATGCCCGAAGACGAAAAGACCAAGGACGAGTGGCTGGCCCCAGTCACAATGCGCGTCAAGCGCCCAACGCGCGGACGCGTCGCGCCGAAGCTCCCGGTCCCGCTCTCTACCCCCGAAGACCCCTCGGGGGCCGTGGCTTGGGCTCACTGCCCACCCATGAGCCCCGTCCCGATCTCTCCCGCCGCGCCCCTGATTCGGATCGGAAGGACCGGCGGGCAGATCGTGCTCCCCCACAAGGAAGTCTCCCGCCGCCACGCCGCGATTCGGCTCGACGGCGACCAGCTCCTGCTCGAGGACCTCGGGAGCGCCAACGGGACTTACCTCAATCACCTTCTGCTGCGGGCCCCCGCGACTGTCTATCCCGGCGACGAGATCTCAATCGGCCCCTACACGCTTAACCTCGAGCCCGCTGAAATGGTCGACGACAGTCGCGAGACGACCGCGATTTCAACGGTCCTCTCGGGCGATCTGTCCCAGGTTCCCCTCGACGAAATGTACCGCGACTTGGAGTTCAACCAACGAACGGGCGTCCTCGAGGTTCGTTCCAAGCGCCTCCACGGCCGGCTCGACGTCGCCGAGGGAGTCCCTTGCGCCGCCGCGTTCGAAGACCTGACCGGGGTCGAAGCCTTGACGGCCATGCTCTGGCTCAAGACAGGCCGGTTCCTGTTCACGCCGGGACGCCAAGCAGACAAGCCGCCGCTCCCGGTCTCCCTGACCGCAGCGCTGCTCGACTGGGCCCGAGCCGTCGACGAGAAGTCTGGCTGAGCCTCAGCGCTCCGCGCGCTCGTAGCGTCGAACCCCGCCTCTCTGATCCACGGTCAGCAACACGTCCCCTGGACCGTCGAACCCAGCCGCAGAGCGCGACCACCAGTGAGCCCGAGCTCGTCAGGGGGCCGCGCCAATCCGCGACGATACCCACGGGCTTAAAGGCCCGGTCCTTTCGGCCGGTCGATTTCTCGAGGTCCGAGAGCTTCGCGCGTCGGAGCCTCCCGGCCGCGAGCAGGAGCTCGTCCTCGAACCGATGGAGTTGGTAAACCTCCATCGTCCCCGCGCCCCCGAGGTGCGTGCTCAGCTGCTTTCCTGTGCTCGCCTCGTAGACCCAGAGCCGAGACGCCGTGGCGACATAGAGCCGATCCCTCGGCCCGGAGTCTCCCCGAGAGATCTCCTCCGGTCAGGAAGGGCATCACGAGGTAGGGCCCACGAGGGGACATTCCCGTGTCGAGGAGGGGCACAAAGCCCGCCGACTCTCCGAGCCGCCGCAGCGCGTCGACTTCGCGCCCAAATCGCTCGAGGGTCGCCGGATTGCTCGCTCGCGTGAGGAGCTTGAGCGCGACCGTCCTTCCGGCCGGACCGAGGGCGCGATAGACGTCTCCCGCCCCGCCCGAGCCGATCTTCTCTTCGATCCGATAAGGCCCGATCTGATCCACCCGTGAAGCTTATCGGGAGGCCCAGGCCGTCGCACGATCCTCCGGCGCGCCAACCAACGCGGAAGGGGCGAGCCCTCTCGAGCTCGCCCCTGACTCCGCCAGACGGTGGGTCCTTGCGCTTGCTATCGCTTGGGCAGCAAGAGCACCTGGTTGACGCGGACCGTCGCGCCGTCGAGTCGGTTCAACTCGGCGATCTCCTTCCAGCGGCCGCCCGAGCCGAGCTGAGCCTTGGCGATCCGTTAGAGCGTCTCGCCCTTGCGGACCGTGTAGTTCCGATCCGCAGTCCGCCGAGCGGAAGCCGGCACGCTCGTGACCCGGCGTGGCGCCCGAGCGGCCGTCCTGGCCGGCGCCTGTTGGCTCCCGTTGAGCTTCTCGTAGACCAACTTCATGCCAGCCCGAACGTGGTTTGGGTCGCTGAGGCGATCCTTGTTCGCCTCGTAGAGCTTGCGCCAGGCGTTGCGATCCCCAAAGACCTCCTCCGCGACGTCGCTCAAGGTCTGGTGCGCCTTGACCACGTATTCGAGCTTCTGCTTAGCTTGCTTAACCTGCGTCGTGGCGCCCCCTGCGACCGCGACCATGCCGGTTCGCTCCACGATCGGAGTCACCGGCAACCCGAGCACCGCGCTCGTGATCGCAGCTTCGGTCTGGTCGAGCACGCCATAGTCGACCGCGTAGACCGGCTCGGCCTCGGCGGCCTCAGCCTGAGCAGCCTCTTGTCCCGCCTTGGTCTGCGGCTTGTCGTAAGTCGCAGCCGCCAGCACGATCACGGCCAGGACGCCCACGGCCACGTATTTCCCCATGTCCATTGTTGCCTCGTTTCGCGGCTAAGCCGCGCTTGTTCTTTTGTTTGTAGGGAACCCGACTGGGCCCCCGCGTTCTCCTTATCGGCTCCCGCGACCCGTTAGCTCCAGCCCATGCGCGATCGAGATCACGCGTCGTGCGACGACGTCGGCGGCGTCCGGCCGAGCGCCGGCGTGCAGGATCGCGCCGGCCCGATCCAGCAGCTCCTCGGAGTGAACACGCTCCAGGAGCAGGCGCCACGACTCAGGGCCAAGCTCGGCCTCCTCCTCGACCCAGCCGCCACCCGTGGCCGCGAACGAGCGCGCGTTGTGGCGCTGGTGGTCACCGGCGGAGTTGGGGAGCGGGACCACGCAGGCCGGAAGGCCCGCGGCGCTGAGCTCGGCCAGCGTCGCCCCGCCGCCGCGCACCAGAGCCAAATCGGCGGCCCGGTAGGCCACGCCGATCCCAGCCAAGTAGTCCAGGACTCGGTGGCTGACTCCCGCCAACGAGTAGGCCGCGCGAAGTCGAACGGCCTGAGCCTCGTCGCCAGCGAGGTGCAGGAAAGTCACGCCGCGAGCCTGACCGCGCTCAGCGCTCAGCGATCGCTCGAGCCAGGCGTTGATCGCCCGCGAACCCTGACTGCCCCCCATGACGAGGATCAGCTTGCCCTCCCCGGGCAGCCCCAGGAGACGGCGCGCCTCGCCCTGTGAGGTCTCCGGCAGCAACACCCGGCCGTCGAGCGGGGTCCCGCTCGAGATCCTCGGGCAATGCAACTGAGTCTCTGGGAAGTGCACGTAAGCCTCGCGCGCCAGGCGCGCCAGGAAGAGGTTGGCCTTGCCCGCTGAGGCGTTCGGCTCGAAGAGCACGAGCGGGATCCGGGCCATGCTGGCCGCCAGGGCCGGACCGACGGACGGGAACCCGCCCAGTCCGACGACGACGTGGGGCTGGAACTCACGGAGCAATTGCCGGGCGGCGAGGAGACCTCGGACTTGGCCGAGGGCGAACCCGAACGCGCCGCGAATCCCGCGCCAGGGAGCGGTTGGGAGCACGCGGTGGGCGTAGCCGCAGCCCGCCAAGATCCGTTGCTCGAGCCGGCGATCACTGCCCGCGAACAAGACCTCGCTCCCCGGCGCGAGGTCGCCGAGTTGACCCGCGATCGCGGCGGCCGGATAGAGGTGACCGCCCGTGCCTCCGCCTGCGAACAGGACGCGGGTCGCGGGGAACGCCGCCCCGGGCGCGGTCAAGCTGCGAGACCAAGCGTCGGTCGAGAACGTGGGCAGGCAAGCCGCCTCGGGCAAGAGGCTCTCGGTGATCCCAATCCGAACGGTCTTGGGGCGCGAGCGATCCGCGCGCGGGGGGGTAGAGGTGGCGGTGGTCACGCGGTGGGCTCCAGACCTATCAACGAGGGGTGTGAACGAGGACGTCGTCGTCGCCGGCCTCGCTGGTGGGCAGCAGAGAACGGTTGGGAGAGAGCCCCTCGGCGGCGACCCGCGCTAGGAGGCCGGCGGCGCCGGCCGCGACGAGCAGCGAGGACCCTCCAAAGCTCAAGAAGGGGAGCGCGATCCCCTTGGGGGGAACGGAGCCCGTCGCGACGGCAATGTTGAGCAGCGACTGAACGCCGAGCAGCGTCACGATCCCGACCGCGAGCAAGAACGCGAACGAGTCGCGGGCCCGGTCGATCGCCTTGAGCCCGTAGAAGATCAGGGCGGCATACGCGATCAGGACCGCGATCGCGCCGACGAAGCCGAGCTCCTCGCCGACGAGGGCGAAAATGTAGTCGGTGTGCACTTCGGGGAGGAACAGACGCTTCTGCGCGCTGGCCCCGAGACCTGCGCCAAAGGGACCCCCCGAACCGAGCGCGATCAGGGCCTGGCGAGTCTGGAAGCCTGCTCCTGCGGGGTCGCTGGCGGGGTCCATGAAGGCCCCGATCCGCCTCCAAATGTAGTCCAGCTTCGCGATCGCGAAGCAGAGCAGGAGCCCAGCCCCCGGCAAGCCGATCGCGACCAGGTGACGGATCCTGGCGCCGCCCGCGAGGAGCATCATGAGGCTCACGCAGCTCACGAGGAGCGCGGTCCCCATGTCGGGCTCGATCGCGATCAGGCCTGCGGTCAGGCCCACGATCCCTAGGATCGGGAGGAGCCCCGAGAACGTCTTGATTCGCGCTCGCGGGCCCGAGCACCAGGCCGCCACGTAAATGATCAGCGCGAGCTTCGCGATCTCAGAGGGTTGGCCGTTGATCCCCGCCAGGCGAAGCCAGCGGCAGGCGCCGTTGATCTTGGTCCCGACGCCGGGGATCACGACCGCGATCAGGAGCAAGAGCGCGCCGCCCAGGATCCAATGGCTGCGACGGCGGAGCCAGTCGAGGTTGCACGTCCGCGCGAGCACAAACACGCCGGTCGCGAGCGCGACCCAGAGCAACTGACGACGGAGGTAGCGAGCGGCGTCTTCGGGGTCGAACGCGATCCCGAGCGAAGTCGAGGAGTAAACGAGCACGACCCCGAGCGTGGCCAAGCCGGCCACGATCAGGGTGATCGTCGCGCTGACCTGGCCAGCGCGCTGCTCGTCATGACCCTCGGGATCGAGGTCCTGCGGAATGGGCGCGGCGCCGATCACAGCCCGCCCACCCCGACCAGCGAGATCAGCGCCAAGCAGAGCGCGACCGCGTGGAATCGAGTCACGACCTGGGACTCTCCCCAGCCGCCGAACTCGAAGTGGTGGTGGAGCGGAGCGCAGCGGAAGATCCGCTTGCCGGTCAGCTTGAAGCTGATCACCTGGGCGATCACCGAGAGGGCCTCGGCCACGAACACGCCGCCGACTAGGGCCAAGAGCAGCTCCTGCTTGGTGACGAGGGCCGCGAGCGCCAAGACGCCGCCCAGCGGGAGTGAGCCGGTGTCGCCCATAAAGACTTTCGCGGGAGGACGGTTGAAGACCAAGAATCCGGTCAGGCCGCCGGCCAACCCGGCCAGCACGACGCCGACTTCAGCGGCGCCGGGGACGGGCGTGATCCCGACTTGGGCGGCCGTCTCTGGTGACCCCGCACAGAGCGCGATCCCGGTGTAGACGCCGAACGCGACCAGGGCGCAGCCGCCAGCGAGACCGTCGAGGCCGTCGGTCAAGTTGACCGCGTTGCTGGTCCCGGTCACCACGAAAGTCGCGAAGAGCAGATAGAGGACGGCGCCGATCGCGAGCGTCCCCCCCACGAAGGGGATCGCGAGGCTGCTCTGAGCCGCGAGGGCTTGCGCCCCGCCGCCGACCCAGGCCTGGCCGAGCAGGAAGGCTCCGGCGCCTGCGCCGAACACGACTTGGACCGCGAGCTTCTGGCGCGCCGTGAGCCCGACGGTCTTCTTGGTCCCGAAGGTCTTGGCGATATCGTCGGCCAACCCGAGCGCGCCGAGGCCGAGCATGCCGACGAGCAGGAGCCAGACCGAGCCCCAGCGGAGGTCCGCGAAGGCCAGGCTCGCGAGGAGCGTCGCGGCCAGGATCGCGATCCCGCCCACGATCGGGGTCCGCTTCTTGTGGCTGTGGAGTTCGTTGAGCGTGTCGGAGTGGGTCTTGCCTTCGCGGTCGCCGAAGTCCTTCCGCCGGGCCCAGGCCGCGAGGCGCGGGATCGCGACGCAGGTCACACCGAGAGAGGTCGCGGCGGCGAGGGCTGCGCGGAGCAGGCTCGACTCGAGAGGGCCAGGCTGGAAGAGGCCGAACATGGTGCGCTCCTCCGCGCGTGGGCGCGGGTGATCGGCTCAGTGCCGAAGGGGGTGGATCGACCGGGGGCGCACGCGCCCTCGATCAGGCGGCAGCCCGGCGGTGGGCTGCCAAGGTGGTCTGGAAGGCTCTGACCGCGCGCTCGAGGCGCTCGGCGCGGGACGCCTTGAACAGGACGGCGCTCCCGGGCGGGAGGTTCCCGATCGCGGCGGCAGCTTGGGTTGGGTCAGCGACTTCGCTCACGACGCGGAAGCCCGCTGCGCGGGCCCCGTTCGCGATCGCGCCCGCGGCGGTCCC
>JAESQQ010000932.1 GCA_016765095.1 Planctomycetota bacterium
ACGGTCGGAGGGGCGTCAACGGTCGGAGGGGCGTCAACGGTCGGAGGGGCGTCAGCCGGGTGCTCTCCCTCGCGGGGGGCTCCGGCCAGGAGCGGGCCGCCAGGCTGGGCCACGCTCAGGAGGCCGGCCGGTCCGCCAGCCTCGTCCTCGGTTCGGATCGGGTCGGGGCCATGCTGGATCTTCTCGTTGAGCACGTAGATCCAGACCAAGAACAAGAGCCCATAGATGAAGCTGAACATGATCAGCGAGCTGAGGACTTGCTCGGCCGCGACGGTCTTGCTGACGCCATTGGTGGTCCGAAGCGCGACGGTCTCGTCATAGACGACGGTCCCCTCGGGGCCGAGTTCGAGGGCCCCCGCTGGCGTTCGTGGAATCGGAGGGTGCACGATCCAGGGCTGGCGACCGGTCTCAGCCGCGATCCAGCCGGAGTGATTGGCGAGGATCGCGGGGCCGATCGAGAGCACGAACGCGACCAGGAGCCAGCGAGGGTAGTTCCCCCCGCGCCAGAGGTAGAAGCAGCCCACGAGCCCCAAGCAGAGCAGCGACATTCCGCAGCCGACCATCAGGTGATACGCGGCGAAAGGGATCGCGACCTTGGGCCGATCCTCCGGTCGGAAGCGATCGAGGCCGACGACCTCGCGCTCGAAGCTCCCGTAGAGCATGAAGGACAGCCCGCCTGGGATCGAGACCGCGTAGCGAAGCTCCTCGGCCTCGTCGTCGGGCCAGCCGAAGAGGGTCAGGTCGCCTGGGCCCGTCGTGTAGTGACCCTCGAGCGCAGCCAGCTTGGCGGGCTGGTTGATCGCGACTTTGCCCGCCTGAGAGTGGCCGCTAAACACAATCAGCACGCAGGCCGCGGTGAACATCACGAGCCCGCCTCGGAGCGAGCGGTGCGCGAACTCCTCGTGGCGACGCCGAAGGAGGTAGTAGCCCGAGACGCTGATCACGAGCGCTCCGCCCACGATCAGGCAACCGAGCCACACGTGGATCAGGCGCTCGAAGCTCGACGGATTTTGAACCATCGCCCAGAAGTCAATGATCTCCGCCCGGCGGAGGACCTCGCCGTCCACGATCCACGGCTTCCCGTCGCGGGTCATGTCCACGATCCGGTGCCCCGCGGGCGTCTGCTGCCAGGAGTTGGCGATCACGATCCAGACCGAGCTAAAGCAGGAGCCGAGCGCGACCATGCAAGCCGAGAAGAAGTGGAGTCGCTTGCTGACTCGGTTCCAGCCAAAGACGAGCACGGCCAGGAAGCCAGACTCGAGGAAGAACGCGAAGATCCCCTCGGCGGCGAGCGCGGAGCCAAACACGTCGCCGACAAAGCGCGAATACGTCGCCCAGTTGGTCCCGAACTCGAACTCCATCACGATCCCGCTCGCGACTCCGATCGCGAAGTTGAGCGCGAAGATCCGGGTCCAGAACTTGGCGGCCTGCTCGGGCTAGCGGGTCGTTGGTCCGCAGCCAACGGAAGTCGAGGTAGACGAGGATGACCCCGAGCCCGATCGTGAGCGGGGGGAACAGGTAGTGAAACGCGATCGTGAAGGCGAACTGCAGTCGCGAGAGCAGGACCACGTCATCCACAGGCGGGCTCACCTTCGGCGAGCAGCGAGCGTTCCCTGCTCATTGCTCAGCTGCTCTCGTTGTAGCGAAGCCCACGCGCGATGCACTGTGGCAATCCGCCGCAGGGGCGCACGTCAGCTCGCCAGGAGCCATTCGGCGTAGACGCCAGCGACTGAGTGAACCACACAGCCCGCACGCTCGGCGTGCGCAGAGCGGGGGTGACTGTCCGTGCCCGCGACGCCGTCTAGAAGGCCGCTCGCGAGCAACCGCTCGGCAGCGTCGTCGGGGACCACGAGGTGGGTCGTGACGGCGTAGCAAGACGTCGCGCCCGCAGCGCGGTAAGCCTCGGCCGCCTTGAGCAGCGTCCCCCCGGTCCGAATCATGTCGTCGTAGATCACGACCCGCTTGCCCGAGACCTGCCCCTCGAGGCCCGTGATCTCGACCACCCCGTCGTCGATCCGCCGCTTGGTGACGAGCGCGGCCGGGACGCCGAGGTCATTGGCCAAGCTCTGGACCCACTTTGCGCGCCCGGCGTCGGGGGCTCCGAGCACGAAATCGTCTCCACCAAAGGCCCGGGCCGCTGCGAGCACAAGCGGCTTGGCGTAGAGGTGGAAGGCCTGGACCGAGTCGCCGAAGTAGTGCGGGATCCCGGGCGTATGGAGATCAAGGAGCAGGATCCGATTGCCCAAAGGCGTGGTCGGGACGCTCGAGATCAAGCGGGCGCGAGTCTTGGCGGTCACGACCTCGCCCGGCTTGGTGGCCCGCTCCATCGTCTGGCAACCAAAGTAGGGCAAGGCCCAGGTCAGCCGGTGCGCGCCGTAGCGAGCGATCGCGCAAGCCAAGTCGTAGGCCGCGAGCGTCGAGACCTCGTCGTGAGTCCCCGAGACGAGGATCACGTCGCGACCCCGTACTTCGCGCTCCAAGCGCTGGTAGAGCTCGCCGTCCGAAAAACGTCGTCGAGCGACGGATAGCTTCTCGGCCGCCAGCCCCCCGGCGTTGAGCTGCGCGAGGATCGAATCCGCGAGCCCCTCGTAACTTGGGGTCGAGAGCAGGAGAGGTGGGTCGGAGTTCACGAGGTCACCGCCTCGTTAGGCGAGGTCCGACCACAGGGCCGAGAGCGGGACCCTATGTGCCGAGGCCCCATGCCCCGAGGACCCCTCGGCCAAGACCGCGTGCACGCTCTCGTGGGGCTCGACCTTGGCTGCGACCGGACGCTGGGGCGCACGCTTCCTCAGCTTGCCGAGCTTGGCTGCGATCTCGCTCTCAGAGGCGTTGAGGGGCAGGGTAGACGTCGAGCGCCCGGCCAGGGCGCGTTGATAGAGCCGCACGGCGGTCTGGGCCGTACGAACGCGGTCCTTCATGTTGAGCTCCGAGATGCCAATGCAGGGGATCTGCTGCCAGCCGAAGATGAAGTCGAGGATCCCGTCGATCCGGTTGATCTCGTCCCAGGCAACACGCTCGCGGAACCCGTCGTCTTGCATGCACTCGCGGTGCGGACGAACGTAGAACACGAGGCCGTGGCGGCGGAGGTGCTCGAAGTAGTTCTGGGCGTCCACGCTCGCGAGGATCTCGGGGAGTGCGTTGGAGTGGCGCGCGGCGTAGGCCAGGTTGCAGAACGCGCGGTCCGAGACGAAGCCGTCTGGGAAGCGGTCCTCGACGTTCAGCTGACGGCGGAAGACTTCTTTTTGATACTCGCCGACTTGCTTGAGATCGACCCGGAGCGTCTCGAAGGAGAGCTCCATCTCCGCCATCACTTGGCGAGCGACCTCGTTGATCAGCGGAAGCCCCAACTCTTGGGCGAGGTGACGAGCCAAGGTCGTCTTGCCGGTGCTGTGCGCGCCGCACACGTAGATTCGCAGAGGCTCCATGGGGGCCTTCCTCACTCAAGACGATTGGTTGGGAGATGGGTCTCGGACCCAACTCCGGGCAACCCTACGAGCCTCGTCTGACACCCGACGCATCTCCCTGCGTGCCCTACGCTCCCGGCCTGGCCTGGGGCTTGCGGTCGGTCGAGGCCCCAGCACCCGATGGCAATGAAGGGTTGGGCCGCGAATGCGTCACGAGGTCGGGCTCTGGGGCCGGCCCTGCGTGCTTCAATGGCCCCCCCTCGAGGAGAAGCCATGCGATTCGCCCCCTGCCTTGCCCTGACCGGGCTCCTCGCCCTCACCCCTCTGGTGCACGCCGAAGACGCGTCCCCCGAGGCCAGCATCGTCGTGACGGGGAGCGTGACCGCCAGCTACGGGGGCGAAGCGGGCCCGCACGCGGCGCGCTTCCTGATAGACGGCCTCGAGCGCGGAGAAGGCCCCCTGATCGGGGCCTCGATCTTCGTCGTCAGCAAAGAGCCCCTCGCCGAGAAGAAGCGGCTCCGACTCCAGCTGGGCACGACCCACGCCGAGGGCTATCGAGTTTTGGCGAGCCAGGCGGCGAGCGAGAGCCAACCCGAGGCCTCCCCAGCCGATCTCGCTCAGCTCGAGGCCCTGGTCGAGACCATGATCACGGTTGCCAAGACCTCGGACTGGAAGGCCCTCTCCAAGCTGGTGATCCCGCTCAAGCTCAAGGATCCGGCCACTCTCTTCGAGCGTGTGTTCCCGCCGGCCTCGGCCAAGCTCGTGACCGCCGAATACGCCAAGACCAGCAAGTCCATGATCGTCGACTTCCGCAAGACGCTGAGCGCGATGCTCGACGAAGGGGCGGGCCCTTATCGCTGCTTCCTGGCCCGCGGGAACAAAGCAGTCGGCCTCCAGCGTCGCGCGCGCTTTGCCATGCAGAGCGAGCTCCCCCTCTACACGGTTCAATTCGACCGGGCCGGAGTCCGGCTCTGGTCCTTCGCATACGTCGAGGGAAGCTGGCGCTACCTAGGCAAGCTGCAAGCCCTCCCGCGTGAGCCGCTCGTGCTCAAGGTCCGGATCACGGGCGGGACGATCGACCCCAAGCAGCTCCAGGGGCAGACGCTGACCCTCACGGTCAAGAACGCCGGCGAAGAGACCGTCCTCGTCCCGAGCACCTACGACGGGCGGGTGGTTCGCCTCGTCGGTCGGGGCCGGGATCACTTCTGGTCGAGCCGACTCCGCCCGAGCGATCCGCCCGCCCAGACCATGGTGCCCCTCAAGCCCAAGGAGGAGCGCGTGCTGCTCGAGGTCTCCCTCGCCGAGATCCTCCGCCGCGACGCCCGCTGGAGCTGGGATTGGGGCTCCCACCCCGTGCCTCCCCAATCGCCGATCCACCGCTGGCGGGCTATGGGCTTCGAAGACGACACGCTGTTCTACGTGGCGATCGAAGCCGGCCAACGAACGCTCCACTCCAAGCCCGTTCGGATCCTGATCCGCCCGCGCTAGCTTGGGCGTGCCTGACAAATCGTGCGCGTGCCCGGGAGGCTGTCGCGGAACCGGCAGTCGCGAGCGAGCGGGTTCCCCTTCCAGAAGTTCGGGGCCTACGCCTTCGAGGTCGTCTGCGACGGAGTCCCGCCCACGCAGCGTCGCTTCAACGTCACGCAGGACACTTCGCTCGGCCAAGCGCCTCCGGACCTGGGTCCGACCAACAACTAGCGCCCGCCCTCGCTCGTGACTGGGCTCAGCGAGCCCATCCTCTCCTTCAGGTTCGAGCTGCTCGAGAGCTTCATTGCACCCGCCCCCACACTTCGGCCCTTCCGGGTGAGGCTGTATTCGACGGTGTCCTGATCTGCGTCGTAGCGCACCCAGGCGATCTCGCCTCCGATCCGATCCCTGTAGTCCCAACCCTTGAGGTCGAGCGAGAACGAGCGCTCGGATCGGTGCCCTCGAGGGAGCCCGTCGAGCAGGACCTCGACGGAGGTAAACACGTTCCTTGGGCTCTCGTGGCTGTAGACGTGCGTTGAGACCCGGCCGGCTTGGGACCTCGCCTCCCAGACCTCCAACTCGATCGGGAATCCCCTGCCGACGACCTCGGCGCTGCCGCTTGGTAGCAGCAAGACGGCTTCGGCATCGCCTGGGTGGAGCAGTGACGTGCCCAGTCTGATCGAGTCCTCACCAACGAGGAACAGGATCTCTCGCTCCTCGCCTCGCCCGACCCAATTCAGCCTGCAGTGGATTCCGGCCATCTGGGCGACGGGGTCCCTGCACTCGGGACCGAGGAGGAGGTCCATCGGGAGATACCCATCTACCTCGAGCCGATAACCGGCGGCGCTGTGGGAGACGCGGGCCTCTCGCGGCTTCTGCTGGAGGACGGCATACAGCCCCAGCGAACCCAGCACGAGGAGCGCCAGGACCACAGCACAGGGGACAAGACGCCCGAAAATGCGTGGCGGTGCTGCGGGCTCACCAAGGTGTGGTGGACTGTCGTTGCTATCTGGCACGACCGCTCCTAACTCGTCAACACGTGATGTTGAGCCTCAGTCCGTGGTCGCGAGGAGCGCGCGCTTGACGATGTGCTCACCGCGAGGCACGACCGTCTGGCGCCAGGCGGGGTCTGAAGGCGCGAAGGCCTCCATGAGCAAGCGCTTGGCGTAGAGCGTCGATGGATCCGTCGGACCGCCGCCCCAGTGGTGCGCGCGGTTCTCGTGGTGGAGCCCCTCGATCACCTCCAGGATCGGCCGAGTCCCGTATTCGGCGACCAAGACGTCGTAGCCGTTGTCTGGGAACTTCTCCTGACACCAGGTCCCGAGCCCGCCTGTGATCTCGTAGGCCACTCCCTGATTGGGCTCCCAGGGTTGGACCACGTCCGAGCCGAAGTGGCGCGAGAGCTCAGCCACAGCCGGTGCACCGGCGGGGTGATCGACGAGGAGCTTGTAGCTGCCTGCGGGGCCGAGGCCGCTGTGCAAGTCCACGTGATACACGCGCTCGGTGGTCTCGCTCCCGATCCAGCGTCCCAACTCAGCCGCCAGGATCTCCTGCGTCTTCTGGGGCTCCGCTCCGCCGTAGAACAGCCCGAGCGGATACTCATACTGTCCACCCGCGACGCTGTTCTTGAGCGCCCCCATGCCGTGGCGAGCGATCTTGAGCGCCGCCTTGAGCTTGAGCAGGCTCAAGCGGCGCGGCGCTCGGCGCGGGTTGAGGAGCCCGTCGAGCTCGGCGTATCCGTCCGGCGCGCCTCCGAAGCGCTCGCCGGGGCGGAGGAAGTTGCGGTTGAGGTCCACGTTCCGCTCGTTGACTCGGCGGACCCAGGCGAAGCCGTAAGGGTTGAGCGCGTGCAAGATCACGACCCGGACGTCGCTCGGGATCGCGCTCGGGCACGCCAGCTGGTTGGTCAAGACCGCGTGCTGGACCGCGGATCCGACGAACCCTTCGACTCCGTGGAGCCCGGACGAAACGACCACGGTCCGCCGAGGGCGATCGCTACCGAGCACGGCGGCGTCTATGCAGAGGTCCTCACCCTGGGGGCCCCGCTGGCCGATCGGGTGCGCCTCGAGCGTGGCACCGACGGCCTCTGCAGCGCTACGAAAGCGGGCGCGGGCGACCGCGTAGTCGCCGGAGAAGTGCTCAGAGCCTGGCATGTCGCTCTCCCAAGGGGCCACGGTCGCAACGGCAGCAGTGTAGCCGTGATTTTGGGAGCCGCAGCAGGGAGGGTTAGCGACCCGAGCGGAGCAAGCTCATGACCTCGACCACGCTCGCCCGCTCGTCACGCCAAGGACGCGCGGCGGGCGGCGGGAGCGGGCTCCAGCCCAGCGCGACGAGCGACTCGAGACGCTTGGGATCCCGCGCCAGGACCACGCAGTGACTCGGAGCCCGACCCTCGAGGCGGCGGGCGTCGGAGCTGACGCTCGCCTCGCGCCGCTGAAGACCGACCAGACCGAGGCGCTCAGCGGCGCTCGCGACGAGCGGGGTCAAGTCGAGGTAGCGGGTCGAGATATTGAGGACCAGGAGGCCGTCGTCCTTGAGGCGGGCGACGTAGAGATCGAACGCCTCCTCCGTGAGGAGGTGAATTGGGATCGCGTTGCCCGAGAACGCGTCCACGACGAGGAGGTCATGGCGTGACGTCTGTGGCTCGTGTTGGAGGCCGAGCCGACCGTCGCCCGTGAAGACCTCAAGGATGACGCCGCGGGCCTTCGCGTCCGCCAGGTAGCTGAACAAGGCGAGGTCGCGCGCGATCGCGATCACGACCGGGTCGAGCTCCCAGAACCTCCAGCGCTGCTGAGGCGCGGCGTGCGGAAGGATCCCCCCGATCCCGAGCCCAATCACGGCGGCCTGTCCGTGCGGGTGCGCCCGACTCCAGCTGGAGACGACCTGGCCCAAGGGCGCCTCGAGAGCGAAGTAGGCCCGCGGGGCCCCGCGCCGAGCCGGCTCCTCAGCCTGGCGCCCGTGAACGACGCCGTTGGAGAGGTGGTGGTGAAAGCCGTCTTGAGCGACGACGCGGTGCACGCCGTGCAGGCTCCGGGCAGCGTGAAGCTCGGGAGGCCCCGGGCGGCAGGCGGCGACGCCGATCAGGAACGCGACCGAGGCCAGCGTCCGAGCTCGCGACCAGGAGAAGGCTCGTCCCGCCAGGGCGCAGAGCGCGATCCCCGCTAGGAGCGCCGGCCAGGTGTGACTCAGGGCCTCGGGGCGGAGCCC
>JAESQQ010000933.1 GCA_016765095.1 Planctomycetota bacterium
GGGAAACCGGACCCAGCGACGGGGACTTCGCTGCTCGACGGGATTTGGTGACGCTGCATCATTCGCGTCTTGCGAATCGGCGCCATTCCCGGCGGAGTCGCAGGAGGTGGAGGAGGTGGAGGAGGTGGAGCCGGTCCAAAGAGCGAGCCCGGGGCCTGCTGAGGGAGGCGCCCGCTCCCGCTGGCTGCGACACCAGCGCCTGGGACCGTCAGGACGCAGGCCTTACAGAGCCGGCGTTGAACGACGACGCACCGCAAGCAGACCTTCTGGTGGCAGCCGGTGCACTTGAAGTGTCGCTTGTAGACAGGTCCCTCGCAGACTCGGCAGCGGAGGATGTCGCGAGCCAGGTAGAACTTGACCTGTGGCCCGACGTTCCCGCGATCGTCTCGGCCGAAGGTGATCACGTCGCCCGTCGTGATCTGGACGGGGGCCGAGACGCGCTGCTCGTTCTTGTAGGTCCCCCACGAGCTGGCGGTGTCGTGGAGCGTGAAGCCGCCGCTCGGCTCGCAGATCACCTGGGCATGTTCCCCGCTCGCGGGAATGTCTAGGTAAGGATCTAGCGGGACCTCGCAATAAGGCTGGCGACCCACTCGGATCACCCGCCCGCTAGGCCGTGCGGGTTCAATCCTCCCCTTCTTAGCGCCGGAGAGAAAAAAGAAGTAGGCGGGTGCCTCTAACACCCTACGCCTCCACGTCTTGCGTCGAGCAAGACTGCATAAAGCCTAGCCCCATGAGTTGGATTCCGCGAGGGACTGCGTCTGTGAATTTAGTCAGACCCCCCATCGGGGGAGGAATCACTCCAGAAACTCGATCCCAAGTCGTGCGCGGCTATAGTCGCTCCCCTTCGTGAATCGCCCCACTCCACAGCCCGACGAGCTCTCTCGCAGTCTCGGCCTGTTCGGCGCGACCATGGTCGGCGTCTCGGCCATGCTCGGCGCAGGCGTCTTCGTTTTGAGCGGGGTGGCGCTGCGTCAGGCCGGCCCTGCGGCCCTGATCGCGTTCGCTCTCAACGGCCTGATTGTCCTCGTGACGGCGTTCAGCTTCGCCGAGCTAGCCGCCGCATTCCCTGAGTCAGGCGGGAGTTACGTCTTTGCGCGGAAGGTCTTCCCCGTCGGGGGCGCCTTCGCGACGGGCTGGGTCCTTTGGCTGGCCTACATCGTGGCGTCTGCGCTCTATGCGCTCGGATTGGGGAGCTTCCTCGTCTATGCCATCCAACTCGCAGGCGGCGAGAGCTTGGGAACCCTCCCCAGTTGGGCGCCTGTCGCGGTGGCCCTCGTGGCCACGGTCCTCAACACGGGCCTCCTCGTGCGCGGCGGCGCAGGTGCTGGGACGGGGATCGCGGTCGCGAAGGTGATCGCGTTTCTCCTGATCGTGATTCCAGGCCTCTACCTCGTCGCCTCGTCAGAGCCAGGCACCGTCGCGAAAGGCCTGACCCCGATCGCGCCTTTCGGAATGGCCGGCATCGCAGTCGCTATGGGGTTCACGTTCATCGCCCTCGAAGGGTTTGAGGTCGTGGCCGCGGTCGGCGGCGAGGTCCGAGACCCGGGGCGCACGATCCCCCGCGCGATGTTCCTCTCGATCGGAATCACGCTCACGATCTACCTCCTCCTGATCTTCGTGATGCTCACGATCGGCGGTCCCGAGGGGGGAGGCGCCGCCTGGGAGGACCTCGGAAGCAAGGGAGATCAAGCGGTCACGATCGCCGTCCAACGCTACCTCGGTCCCTTTGGGACCTTTGTCGTCCTCACGGCGGGGATCCTGGCCACGTTCTCAGCCATGACGAGCGCCCTCTTGGCCGCCTCACAAGTCTCCCACTCCATGGCGCGTGATCGCGCGCTGTTCCGAGCGCTGGCGCGCAAGCGCGCCAACGGCTCACCCGCGATCGCAGTCGTCGTCAGCGCAGTCCTCGTCGCGATCCTAGTCACAGCGACCGGGGACGTCGAGATCGCTGGCGTCACAGCCTCGCTGATCTTCCTGCTCTCGTTCGCCCTCGCCAACGCGGCTGGACTCCTGGTCCGAGTTCGAGCTGGCACCCTAGGCGGGTTCCAGGCGCCCTTCTATCCAGGGCTCCCCTTGATCGGCGTCACGGCCTGCATGGCCCTGGCTGTGTTCCAGACGACCCTCGCTTGGCAAGCGCCGATCGTGGCTTTGGTCTGGCTCGCGATCGGAGTGACCCTCTACCAAACCCGCTTCAAGGCAAGCGCTCAGCGAGTCTCGGCACGCGCCGAGGCACTCGACACGATGCTCATTCGCCTCCGCGGACGAACCCCCCTGATCCTGGTCCCCCTCGCAAACCCGGACCGCGCCGACACCCTCGTGACCCTCGCCTTCGGACTGGCTCCACGACGAGCGGGCCGAGTCTTGGCCCTCGCCGTGGCGAGCCACGAGGGGGAGTTCCCAGACGCCGAGCGAGGCCTCTTGGCCTACGAGCGCTGCCAAGAGGCGCTCCGTCGGGCGGTCGTCGCCTCCTGCCGAGCCCAGCGGCCCTTCGAGGCCTCGGTCATTATGGCCGCCGACGTGGCCGGGACGATCGCCAAGATCGCGGCCGAGCGCTCACCGGAGGTGGTCTTGGTCGGCATGAGCCGCCTCGACGCGGCGAGCCAAGGCTCCCGCCTCCTCGATCGCCTGATGGAGGACTCCGAGTCCGACTTGGTCGTCGTCGAGGCGCCCCCGAGCTGGGGCCCCAAGGACGTGCACAAGATCCTGGTCCCGGTCGGTGGCCAGACCAGCCACGACCCCCTCCGAGCGCGACTCCTCGGGGTTCTGACCCGCGAGAGCGAGCATGAAGTCGAGATCAGCTTCCTGAGGGTCGTGGCCGACTCCGACGACCAGCCGCGCGCCCTCCAGCAGCTCCACGAGCTCGCCCAAGATCTCGGGCGAAGGCCTGAGGACTGCCAGGTGCTAGTGTCGGACGACGCGGCGGGCTCGATCGTCGAGGCCGCCCAAGGAGTCGACTTGATCGTGATCGGATTGACCGCTCAGGCCGGCGAATCGCTCGTAGGGCCCTTTGTCGAGCGCTTAGCGAACGAGGCCGGCTGCCCCTTGATCGCAATCGCCCACCCCGCGTGATCACGATTGCCCACCCCGCCCAGGGGATACCGCAGGGAAAGGCGACTCGAACCTCGCTCTGCTTGGCACGGAGAGGCCCCAGGCGATAGCCTGATCAACTGCTGAGGGGAAGGTCTCCTCGCCAACTCGGGCTCTCACCCGGGCCGGTCGGAGGGGAGGGTTCATGGCGAGCGACGATGGCGTCGTCGAGACCGGTGAAGAGCGACGCTCTTCCGACCGCCTCCGCCTCCAGTCGGGCCGCCTGACTACGTTCCGCCTCTCGCGAGGGCTCCGGCTCCGTCTGGTCATCCTCGACGCACACCTCCGACCCATGAGCGGCGAGAGCTACCTGCTCGACCTCGGGGAGTCGGGTGGCGCGCGCGCGGGGACCATTGGGCCCTTGGGCCAGATCGAAGAGCGAGTCCCCCTCGGGCGCGAGGAAGCCAGCCTCCGCGTCGGCGACGTGGCCTGGGACTTCCGCCTCGAACAAGACGCGCCCGCGGAAGAGACGGCGGGCCTCCAACTGCACCTCGCCGAGCTCGGCTTCGACCCAGGTCTGGCCGACGGCGTCGCCGGGCCCAAGACTGAAGCGGCTCTGGGAGCCTTTCAGCGCGCCTCGGGACTTGAGGACACAGGTCAAGCCGATGGACCGACTCAGGAGACCCTGGCCGCTGCCTACGAGCGCCCCTCCCTGCTCGAGGACCTCGACCGCCGCA
>JAESQQ010000934.1 GCA_016765095.1 Planctomycetota bacterium
GCGATTCTGAGCGAGGTCGCCTTCATAGCGAATGGGAGTCGTGAGACCACCCTCGTGGGCGACCTCTCAGAATCGTGGCCTCCGGTTTAGGAGTCGTGAGACCACCCTCGTGGGCGACCTCTCAGAATCGCAGCCTCCGGTTTAGCAGTCGTAGTAGAGCGCGAACTCATAGGGGTGAGGACGAATCCGGATCGCGTCGACTTCCGTCGTGCGCTTGAAGTGGATCCAAGCCTTGATCGTGTCCTCGGTGAACACGTCGCCCTTGAGGAGCCATTCGTGGCTAGCCTCGAGGTTGTTTAGGGCCTCGTTGAGCGAGAAGGGCGTGCTCGGGACGAGCGCCTTCTCCTCGGGGGGGAGATCGTAAATGTCCTTGTCGAGGGGCTCGCCCGGATCGGTCTTGTTCTGGATCCCGTCTAGGGCCGCCATCATGATCGCGGCGAACGCGAAGTATGGGTTGGCCGAGGGGTCGGGGCAGCGGAACTCGATCCGCTTGGAGGCAGGCGAGCTCTCGCCGACGGGGATTCGGATCGCCGCCGAGCGGTTGCGAGCCGAGTAAGCCAAGTTGACGGGCGCCTCAAAGCCCGCCACGAGCCGCTTGTAGCTGATCGTGGTCGGGTTGGTGAAGGCCACCAACGCCGGGGCGTGCTTGAGAATGCCGCCAATCGCGTAGAGGGCCTCGTCGCTGAGCCCTGCGTAGCGCTCGCCGCCCATTAGGTTCTTGCCGTCCTTCCAGAGCGAGAAGTGGCAGTGCATGCCCGAGCCGTTGTCCTCAAAGAGGGGCTTGGGCATGAACGTCGCCGTCTTGCCGGCCTGGTGGGCGGTGTTCTTGACAACGTATTTGAACGCCATCAGCTTGTCAGCGCAGCGAGTCAGCTTGTCGTACTTGAAGTTGATCTCCGCCTGACCGCCCGTCGCGACCTCGTGGTGCTGGCGCTCGATCTCGATCCCGATTTTCTCGAGGTTCTCGCACATGTCGAGGCGAAGGTCCTGGAACGCGTCCACGGGCGGGCAAGGGAAATAGCCACCCTTGACGCGCGGCTTGTGCCCTAGGTTCGGCCCCTCGTCCGTGTCGGTGTTCCAAGCACCCTCGACGGAGTCGACCTGGTAGTGCGCGTAGTTGGTGCCCTGGCCGTATTTGACGTCGTCGAAGATGAAGAACTCGGCCTCAGGCCCGAAGTAAACCGTGTCGGCCAGACCCGTCGACTTGAGGTACTCCTCGGCGCGCGCCGCGACGTTGCGCGGGTCACGGTTGTAGTCCTGGTGCGTAATGGGATCCCGAATGTTGCCGACGAGGACGATCGTCGGGTGCCTGCTGAACGGATCGAGGAACGCCGTCGCGGGGTCGGGTACGACGAGCATGTCGGACTCGTCGATCGACTTCCAGCCGCGGATCGAAGAGCCGTCGAAGGGGAAGCCTGTCGCGAACGACTCCTCCGTCAGGCCACGGATCGGAATCGAGAAGTGCTGCCAGGTGCCAGGAAAGTCGCTGAAGCGGAGGTCGACCCATCTGACATCGTTGTCCTTGGCTAGGGCGATCACGTCTTTGGGAGTCAAGTGGGTCTCTCTCTCGGAGGCAGGGGTGAGTTAGATCGCCTCCGGACCGCGCTCGCCGGTCCGGATACGAATGGCTTCTTCGAGGGGTAGGACCCATACGGCTCCTACTCCAGGGGTGTCGTCGGGGAGCTGGGCGCCCTCGCTGATCGCCCGAACCGTCGGCTCGACGAACTCCTCGTTGACCGCGATCTCGAGCTTGACTCGCCTCGTCGGCGCGCTCGCGCCGGCGGTCGACGCGGAGCCCGCCGCGTAGGCCGCCGCGGCTGCTGTCTGAGGAGCGGGAGAGACGCCTTGGACGTCAGAGACGGTGAGGCGGAACACCCGGGCCTCGCCCAAGCGTTCTTGCACTGCCTCGAGTCGTTCGGGCTGGATCACGGCCACGACGAGCTTCACGTGTTGACTCCGAGTGAGCGGCGGATGGGTTTCCTTGCTCACTTGGGCGGGGAGGTTATCACGGGTCCCCGTCAGGCCCATGCGCGCCGCAAGCCCTGCAAAGACAGGCTCTTAGCCAACATGGCCGCCGATGGCATCCATCGAATCACGACGCAATGCGCCATCGCAGGCCTCGAGAGGGGCGGGGCTCCGGCGGGTTGCCGGGAGGCGTATGATCCCCGCCCTCGAGGAGGTCCACGTGAAGTTGAAGATCAACGGTGAACTGCGGGACCTCTCGCATGTCGATCCCCAGACGCCACTTCTGTGGGCGCTGCGCGACGGCGCAGGCCTGACGGGGCCCAAGTTCGGCTGCGGAATGGGCCTCTGCGGCGCGTGCACGGTTCACGTCGACGGACAAGCAGCGCGCTCTTGCTTGCTGCCCCTGGGGCAAGTCGGCGAGCGCGAGGTGACGACGATCGAGGGGCTCTCCCCCGACGGAAGCCACCCCCTTCAGAAGGCCTGGGTCGAACTCGGAGTCGCCCAGTGCGGTTACTGCCAGGTGGGACAGATCATGAGCGCGGCCTCCCTCCTCCGCGAAAACCCGAAGCCGAGCGACGACGAGATCGACGCTGCGATGTCCGGCAATATCTGCCGCTGCGGCACCTACGGTCGGATTCGGGCCGCGATTCACCTAGCCGCCAAGGAGGGCGCCAAGTGAACGCCACGCGCAGAGGCTTCCTCCAGGGCCTGATCGGCGGCGGGGCGCTCGTGATCGGTGCGCCGCTCCTGGGTCCAGTCAGGCTCCTCGCCCAAGAAGCGACGACGTTCAAGCCCAGCCTGTGGGTCGCGATCGCGATCGACGGAACCGTCACGATCTTCGCGCACCGGTCCGAAATGGGAACCGGGATCCGAACCTGCCTCCCGGCGGTGCTCGCCGACGAGCTCGAGGCCGACCTCAAGCGGGTCAAGATCGAACAGGCCCTCGGCGACGAAGCCTACGGCTCGCAAAACACAGACGGCTCGCGCTCGGTCCGCGACTTCTTCCAGACGATGCGCGAGGTCGGAGCCAGCGCCCGCCAGATGCTCGAACAGGCCGCCGCGAAGACCTGGGGCGTGCCCGCCGGCGAGTGCCGCGCCAGCCTTCACGCCGTCCACCACGGACCGAGCAAGCGCTCGCTCGCCTTTGGGGCCCTCGTCGCGAAGGCCGCCACGCTCAAGGCGCCGGCCCAGGAAGCGCTTCGGCTCAAGAAGCCCTCGGAGTGGCGCTACATAGGCCACGACTTCCCCAGCTACGACGCGCCTGCGATCGTGCGCGGCGAAGCGGTCTTCGGCGCAGACGTCAGCCTTCCGGGCATGAAGTTCGTCACTGTTGCTCGCTCGCCCGTCCTCGGCGGGTCTCTCGTCAGCCACGACGCGAAGGCCACGCTCAAGGTCCAAGGCGTCGAGCGTGTCGTGGTGCTCAAGGCCTTCACCGCGCCGCACACTTTCCAGGCCCTGGGCGGCGTGGCCGTCGTCGCGACTTCCACCTGGGCCGCAATGCAGGGGCTCCGCGCGCTAAGCACGAGCTGGAAGAAGGGGCCCAACGCCAGCTACGACTCGACCACGTTCCGCAAGGCGCTCCTGAAGTCCGTCAGCAGCCCCGGAAAGTCAGTGCGTCAATCTGGGGACGCCAAAAAGGCGATTGGCTCCGCGGCCAAGCGCCTGAGCGGCGACTACACGACGCCGCTCCTCGCCCACGCCACGATGGAGCCTCCCTGTGCGCTGGTTCACGTGACCAAGTCCGGGTGCGAGGTCTGGGCGCCTAACCAGAACCCGCAAGGCGCGAGAGACACCGTCGCCGCCACGCTCGGGCTCAAGAAGGAGCAGGTCAAGGTCCACACCACGCTCTTAGGCGGCGGCTTCGGCCGTAAGTCGAAGCCCGACTTCATAGCGGAGGCGGCCCTCGTCTCGCGAGAGATCGGCGCACCGGTCCGGGTCGTCTGGACCCGCGAAGACGATCTTCGCCACGGCTATTACCACGCGCCAGCTGCGATCCATTGCGAAGCCGGCCTCGACGAGAAGGGCCAGATCCAGGGCTGGCTGCTCCGAACGGCCTTCTCGTCGATCACCTCGACTTTCGCGCCTGGCCGAACCGAACCGGCTCCCTTCGAACTCATGATGGGGGTCACCGACCTCCCCTACGCCGTAGAGGACCTTCGCTGCGAGAGCTGCCCGGCCCCCGCCCACGTCCGGATCGGCTGGCTGCGCTCGGTCTGCAACATCTTCCACGTCTTTGGCACGTCGTCCTTCGTCGACGAGTTGGCGAACGCTGCGGGCGTGGACAGCGCAGATTTCCTGCTCCAGGCGCTGGGCAAGCCGCGACTCTTGAGCTTGGGGAGCGAGGTCAAATACCCCAACTACGGGAAGTCGCTCAAGGAGTACCCGATCGACATTGGCCGCCTGCGGGGAGTCGTGGAGGCGGTCAAGAAGAGCGCCTGGGGCCGCAAGCTCCCCAAGGGGCATGGCCTGGGGATCGCTGCCCACCGGAGCTTCCACAGCTACGTGGCGGTCGTCGTCGAGGCCAGCGTCAGCCGGGATGGTGAAGTCCGCGTCGAGCGCGTCGACCTCGTGATCGACCTCGGCACGGTCGTCAACCCCGACCGCGTTCGCGCGCAAATGGAGGGCTCAGTGATCTTCGGCCTCAGCCTGGCGCTCTGGGGAGAGATCACGACCAAGGGCGGCCAAGTCGTCCAGAGCAACTTCCACGACTACCCCGTCGCGCGCATGAGCCAGGCGCCCAAGACGATCAACGTGACCCTCGTCAAGAGCGATCTGCCCCCAGGCGGCGCAGGCGAGCCCGCCGTGCCCCCGATCGCCCCCGCCCTAGCAAACGCGATCTTCGCTGCCTGCGGCCAACGCTTGCGAGATCTCCCGCTTCGGCCGGCCTAGCCAGCGAGGCCAAGGTTCCTTTTCCTGGGTTCCTGGGTTCCTCCGAAATCACAGGGGGACCCAGGGCGGTCTCACTCCAGCGACAGCCTTGGCGTTTCTTGGCGTCCTTGGCGGTCCAAGAACCAGCGTCTACACGCGGCAAGCTAGCGGAGAAACTTACGCGCCGCCTTCACAAACAGAGCGTGCTCCTCATAGAAGGGCATTCGCGAGCTCTTCTTAAATCGAAGCAGCTTGCCCCCAAAGTGCTTGGCCACGATCGCCGCGTCGGCCAGCGAGGCTCGAACCGAGTAGTCCCCGTGGCAGATCAAGCCCGGGACCCTGACCCGCTTCAGCGCTGAGAGCTTGAACTCTGGGATCACGACCGTCCCGAGCGGACGCGCGATCTGGCGGGACTCGTATTCCTCGCCGTCTTCGCTCTTGGTCACGATCGGCCCGAACAGCCGACCGACCTCGAGGTCGCGCTGGTCTGCGAAGTAGAGGCTGAACTCTTTGCGCTCGATCGCCGTCGACTCCTCGTCGCTCTTGGCCTCGTAGCCGCCGTAGAGCTGACTCTGAGCGAAGTGGACCATCTCTTGGTCCTTCGACTCTCGCCCGCGAGCCTCGACCCGGTCCCGGCCAGCTTCCCAGGCCGCGCCGCCTGAGTAGGGCGCAATCAAGATCATTTTGCGGACCCGACGGGGATGCTTGGCCGCGTACTGCATGGCGATCCAGCAGGTCATTCCGTGAGCCAGGATCGCGAAGGGTCGATCCACAATCTTCTTGTCCGCGACGAGCTGGGCGTGGAGGGCCTCGAGGGACTCCACCAGGCGCTCTATCGGGTAGTAGGGATCGGGCAGGCCCGGGGCAGGGCTGAGCTTGGGGTCGCTGAAGTCGGTCGCGCCGGGGAGACGCAAGTAGAGGAGCTGGTTCGTCTGCTCGAGGTCCCGGAGGTAGGTCTCGAGGTAGAGCTGCTCGTAGCCGTATTCGGGGAGCACGAGGAGCGGAAGCCCGCGGCCCCGCGTCTTGAGCTCGAGGTTCGTCCCGCGGGCCTGGGTCCTGATTCGTTCGCCAGACGTCTTCTTGGGACGAGCTCCGAAGTTGAACGACGCTTGCTTGGCCTCCCACCACGAGCGCCAGTCCTCGGCGCGCGAGAGGTCTGCCTCGCCCGAGAGCCGCTCGAGGCTCTCGAGGCAGTGAATCCAGACGCGAAAGTCCTTCTCGCGCTCCCAGGCCGTGATCAGGGCCGGAATCGAACCCGGGACCAAGACCCCCTTGAGCGCGATCGCAGCGGCTCGGCGGACCCGCCAGCTCTTGTGCTTGATCAGGATCTCCAAGGCAGCCAAGGCCCGCGAGCCTCCCCCCCCGAGAGCCTGAGCCGCC
>JAESQQ010000935.1 GCA_016765095.1 Planctomycetota bacterium
GGGGTTTACCCCCGCCCGCGGGAGGGGGTAAACCCGGTAAACCCCTCCCCTACCAAAGCAACGGGGTGTACCGCGACTTGTGACGGGCACCACTAGCGTGACCCGTCGCAAGGCTAGCGACCTTCTTGAGGCGATCGAGCCCGGCGGGCCGTGCTATCGAACGGGCCACCGCGGCGCGCGAGGGCTAGCGCCAGAGAACACCCTGCCTGCGTTCGAGGCCGCCGCCGAGGTCGGCGTCGACGCCCTCGAGTTCGACGTTCACCGCACGCGAGACGGTCAAATGGTCGTGATCCACGACGACACCGTGGATCGGACGAGCGACGGGAAGGGGGCGGTCGCCGAGCTCACGCTGGCCGAGCTCCGGACCTTCGACGCCGGCTACTGGTTCACCAGAGACGGCGGGCAGACCTATCCCTATCGCGGGCGCGGGGTCGGGTTCTCGACCCTGGCGGAGGTGATCGAGTCCTTTCCCAAGCACCTGTTCACGATCGAGATCAAGCCCTCCCCCTATCGCGAGCACGTCTCCGACAGCGTCCAGGCGATTCGCGACCTGGCGCCAGGGCGCGTCGTGATCGGGAGCTTCGCCCACAAGACCCTGACCGAGACCCGCCAGCGCGCGCCCGAGATTCCGACCGGCGCGAGCCTGTGGGAGATCCAGAAGTTCTTCTTCCTCCAGCTCGCGGGGCTCGAGCGCTGGTTCGACTCGCCCGCGAAGATCCTCCAGGTCCCGCGCTACTCCAACCACGACCACGACCAGGGGGTCCGGGTCACGACCGCTGGCTTCGTGCGGGCCGCTCACGCCACTGGGCGCTCGGTCCAGGTTTGGACGATCAACCGGCCCGCCGTCATGGACGAACTGTTCGGGCTCGGCGTCGACGGGATCACGACCGACCTCCCGCAAGTCCTCAATGACGCCCTCGCCGCGCGGTCGGTCTCCTCCGAGAGCCGATAGACTCAGGCACTGGAGGACCCCGTCTTGGTCGAGCTTGCAGTCAAGTGCTACTCCCCGCTCTCAGCGGTTCAGATCCTGAGTGAGGTCGACTCCGGGGACCTGCGGGTGGACGAAGTGCCTACGGACCCTTGGCCCGAAGGCGAGGGCTGCCACCTTTGGCTTCAGGACCGCTCGGCGCGCGGTGTGACCTTGACCCGCAGCGGCGACTCGTTCGCGGTTCGGATCCTCCCCTTCGGGACCCGCGCGGATTGGCAGCTCGGCGTCGAGTTGAGCGGCGTCTTGGCCCGGCTGAGCGGGGCCTCGATTCAACGCGGGGAAGAGGATTGCTCGCTGGAGTCCCTGAGCGCGAGCGCCGACGAAGACTGGGCTCGTGACCTCGCCGAGAACTTGACTGAGCTCTACGAGTTCGTCGCCGACCGGGGCACGACCACGATCACAGGCTTCATTCGGCACACCTACGTCGGAGATCGGATCCTGCAGAAGGTCGGGGAGGGACAGCCGGGCGCCGAGGCGTTGGTCGAGGTCCTGCGGACGGTCCAGTACGCCGAAGATCAATACCACTTCGCCGAGATCGCGCTCACGGCCGACGACGACGAGGAGGAGGAGGACGAGGGCCTCCGCCTGGCGGCGATCGCGTCCGAGGTGGCCTACCTCCTCCCGCGGCTGAATCGCGTCCTGTTGCGTCACGAAGGGACGACGATCTCGGTCACCCCGGTCACGCTTTACGGCCTGCTGGGCGAGGGTTGGGCTGAGCGCTTGGACGAGATTCAGGCCTACCTGGCGCCCCTGACGCCGGCCCAATACGGCGAGCTGCATGCGGCTTGCGCGGCCCATGAGGCTCAGGGCTCGGAGGCACCCGAGTCGCCGGACGCGATCACTGAGGGCTGGGGCCCTCCGCCTGCGCGCGTCTCGCGGAGCCCGCTCGAGTTGGCCAGTCAGGCCGTGCGCGCGCTTCAGTCGCGGCTCGTGATCTCCGACTCGGGACAGACGCTCCTTGAGCTCGGGTTGGGGTTCGAGCACCGCGCGGACCTCCTCGTTCAGGAGGAGCCCGAGGCGAGCTTGCCCGACTATTCCGAGGCGATTCGTCAGCTCGCCAAGGCTGCGGGCGAGGTCCCCGCCGCGCTCGTGCGACTCGGGATCGCGTATGCCAAGCGGGGCGACGCTTCGGCGGAGCTGGAGCGGACTTCGGACGCAAACTCCGATCGCGCTAGGGCGGCGGGCGTCCTGCTGCGGGCCGCGCCAACTCACGAGTCGGCGGCGCATTCGTTGCTCGTCGTGACCAAGGATCGCGTCGACAGCGGCCTCATGATCGCCGCGCCGGCGCCTGCCCTCGAGGCGGTCGCTCCGGTGATCGAGCTTGGACGAGGCGTGTTGGGAGACGAGCGCTTCGCCCTCGCGCTGACGCTTCGCGGGCAGGCGCTCTCGCTCGAGGATCCCGTCGCGGGTCAGGCCGACTTGGTGGCGGCGGCCCCCCTCCTTGAGGCGATCGAGGACTTCACCCTCGCGACCCCCGGCGAGTTCGCCTGGCTCGCGGAGCGCCTCCTGCGCGACTTTCGCCTCCCTCAAGACCAGCGTCGCGAGCTGGTCGAGGTCTCCTCAGCGACGGTCCTTCTGTTGGCCAAGGCTGGCTGGGTTCCTCTTCGGCAGCTGGTCCAGACCTGCACAGGTTGGCTCCTCGCGTCGAGCGCAGGCGGCAACCGCCACCGGGGCCTCGAGCTCGGGGCCGCGACCCGCGAGATCCTCCAGGCGGGCCTCGAGTCGACTCGCGATCGCGACACGGCGGCTGAAATCGAGGCGGGCCTGGCCCGCGTATTGGCCGAGGAGGCAGACGCGCTCGCGTTCCTCGGCCGTGACGAGGAGGCGAGGTCCAGTGCAGACAAAGCGCTGGCGCTGAGCGCCGCTGGGGACTCGGAGACCCAGGCCGAGATCGAGGCGAGCTGCGCCGAGGTCTACCTCGGCCTGCTCGAGCCAGACGCGGCCCTCGAACTGGCCGTGCGGCTCGGAGACCGCGACGACGCCGGGCACTACGTCGGAGTGTTGAGCCGCCTCCGGGCCGGAGCCAGTCGACTCCTGGAAGACTACGCGGGGGCCCTAGAGGCGCTCGAGGAGGCGATCGAGTTCGCCAAGGACCTCAGCCCTCCCCTCCTCGCAGAGGGCGCCACGGCGACGACGCGGGTTCAGATCGGGCAGATCTACCTCGCGACCGGTCGTCTCGAGGAGGCACGCGAGGTGCTCGAGCTAGCGCTTCCGGTCCTCGAGCGCCACATGATCTCGGACGGGATTCAGTTCGGCGAGGCCGAGGCCGTCGAGGGCTACACGGCGCTCGGCGAGGTCCGTCACGGCCTGGGAGACAGCGAGGGGGCCGAGAGCGCTTGGCGCGCCTGCGAGCGGATCTCGCGCCGCAGCCGAGAGCTGGGCGCCGATCTTCGCGCCTCGGACGCAGACCTCGCGACGGCTCGCGCTCGCTGCGCCGAGGGTGCCCTCCAAGACGAGCACTACGCCAGCGCCCGCGCGCTGCTGACGGCTCCTCGAGACGCCCTCCGCTTGGTGCGTGTCGTGGTCGGTCAAGCGGCGCACCAGCCCGACTCCCCCGTCGCCGCCGAGGCCTGCGAGGAAGCGCTGGGGGTTCTCTTGCCAGCTCTCGCGAGCGCGACCCCCTACCTCCTCCGGACGGCCTACCAGCTCTGCGAGGCCGCCGCGGGTCAGCCCCTTGCCCCAAGCGGACTCGCGCTCCTCGAGCGGGTTCGCGAGTCGCTCAGCGCCGAGAGGTAGCCTCCGGCGGGGGTGTTGGGGAGACCGTCAGCCGGCGTTCAGCGCTCACCGGTGGATCGAGCTAACTGCTGGCGCAAGCGCGCTGAGTTCTATGGATCCGGGATTGCAATGGGTGGCCCATGCGAACCCTCCCTGCCTTGGCTGCCTTGGGCATTCTCGTCTCCACCACCGGCTGCACGGCGACCTTCACTCGCCTGTCGGGGACCGAGGGGCCCTTCGAGCTGCGACCCGACGACGTCACCTATCGCGAACTCGGACGGACTGGGTCGACCCGACTGCTGGCGAGAAACGGCCCCGGCGGGCTCTTGGTCCTCCAGGGCGGCAAAGCGCGCAAGGTCTCGAACGGCGACTCGGCCTTCAGCCCGCGCCTGGCCCAAATCATGGGCGACAAAGTCGTCTATCGGCGCGGCAACGGACTCTTCGAGCGTCGGGTCGGAGACGCCGCGCGTCACGAGCGCAAGGTCCTCGAGCTGCCTGGGCTGCGCCGATACCTCGTCACGCCGGATCGTGTGTTCGTCGCCGACGATCACACGCTCTATCAGGCCGCCTACCCCAAGCCCGACGCCGAGCCCCAGCCCTTCCTCTCCAGTCGCGTCGAGGCCCTCGCGTGGGACCCCATTCGCCGCCTGATCTGGGTCACCCAGAGCGAGCCCTTCGCAGTGATCGAGGCCCTCGACCCGGGCACGCGAGACTCGCGCTACCTCGTCCCGCTGCCCCTCGAACTCGAGGGCGGCGATCTCGAGATCCTGTTTAGCGGCGGGAACGTCGCGATCTATGCCCACGACCGACCGCTTCAGGCCGGGCTCCTCGTCCAGCCCCGTTCTGGCCATGTATGGCAGCTCTGCGGGGGCTCTGAGCGGCCGCCCTCCGCGCACGGCGAGGGCCCTCGGGTCTTGAGTCCGCCAGGTCGGCTGATCCAGGGGCGGATCAGCCGCGCCCTCTCCGGTGAGCCGACTTTTGGCCGGCTGGCTCCCTGGGGGTCGGACCGGTTCTTGGTCCTCGACGACCAAGAGACGGGATTTGGGCCCTCGATCGGAGTGCTCGCGGCGAGCACCGAGAGCGACACTCCGCCCACGCTCAGGAATCTAGAGGTGCCGGAGGACTGGCCCCGCGCGATCCAAGGTCTCGGTTGGGACGAGGAGGGCGTGACGCTTGTCGCCAACAACCAGATCCTCCGCGTGACCTCCAAGGACTTTCGCGACCGAAAGATCCACGCTCACCCCGGTCTCCTCGCCCGGCGCTTCCTCAACATTCTGTTCTGGGTCCCGCTGACCGCGCTCGAGACCGCCGGCGCCTTCGCAGTCAACAGCCTCGTCGCGTCCGTCGCGGTCCCCCTGAGCCCGATCGCTCTCGCGGTGGGACAGCCGGAGGTGTTCGGCGTCATGATCACGAGTCCGATTTGGCTTCCCTTCGGCGGGACCTTTGGACTCCCCACTTTGGCCACGACTGAACGTGACTAGGAGTCCGCATGGCTTTCCACTCTCGCCCGATCCCTTGCGTCGGCGTCGCCCTCGCGCTCGTCTTGAGCGCCCCTGTGTTTGGGGCGGGCTCCATGCGCGGCGGCGACACCCACATGCACGTCGAGGAGCTCCAGTTAAGGGTCGAGGTCGAGGACGGATACGTCACGACTGAAGTCGAACAGGTGTTCAGAAACCGCTCCGGTCAAGCCGCGGAGGCGGTCTACGACTACCCGCTCCCTGCCGACGCCGCCTTCTCGGGAGTCACGATCTGGGTCGACGGCAAGCCGATCGAGGGCGAGGTGATCGCGCGCTCGCATGCTCGTGCGGTCTACAAGAAGCTGACCGGCGTCGAGGTCGGGAAGAAGAGGCTCAACGATCCCAAGGCCTTTAAGCAGATCGCGTCGAGGGTCAGGCCGGTCGATCCAGCCTTGGCTGAGGCAGAAGGGCGCCTCCTTCGCCTCCGCGTTTCGCCCGTGCCGGCGTACGGGACGAAGCGAGTTCGGATTCGCTACGTGCAGCCCTTGCGGGTCCGCGGCAACGAGCGTGGGTTCGTTTATCCGCTCGTGTTGGGCAGCGCGCGCAGCGCGTCGGTCAAGCACTTCTCAGCCGTGATTCGCGTTCGCTCGCGGGCCGGTCTGGATCGCTTGAGCTCCCCCTCTCACCCCAAGGCCATGCGCTTTGAGCTGGGCGCCCCTGGCGAGGCCGTGGCCCGCCTCGATCAAAAGCACGTTCGCCTCGATCGCGTCCTCGAGCTCGGCCGGTGGAGCCCAACGCCTCAATACCCCCGGGTGGAGGTCGTGGCGGCTCGCGAGGACCGCGGCGTCGGCTCGGTGCAGCTGAGCCTGACGCCGATCGTGCCCCCCGGTCGGGCCAAACGTTCGCTCCTGATTGCGATCGACTCGTCGTCGAGCATGGCGCGCAATCGCGCGGCGATTCACCGGATCGTCGAAGGCCTGACCAACAAGCTGAGCAAGCGCGACCGGGTCGAGCTCGTGGCCTTCGATCACACCGCGACGAGCTGCTTTGGCGGCATGGCGTCCTTCGATCGCGGGCGAGGTCGTCAGATCTCACGCTTCCTAAACGGCTTGAAGTTCAACCTCGAGTCCGATCCCCGTCGCCTGGGGCCGACCGTCAAGCGAATGGCTCGGATCGCGAGCGGCGGCCTGGACCTCGTGATCGTGACCGACGCCGAACTCTCCCGCCACGCGTCGCTCCTCCGGCAGCTCGAGGGGCCCGCCCGCGATCACGGCGTTCGTGTGTTCGGCTTGGAGCTGGGCTCAGGGCGCGTTGCCCAGGCTCCTTTAGCGCAGCTCGCCCGCCGGACGGGCGGCGCGGCTCATGCGTCTCCGCGCTATCAGGTGGCCGTCGCGACTCGCAAGCTGAACTCGGTCCTGGTGGTGCCTGTCCTGCGGGATCCGACCCTCCGCTTTGAGGGCTGCGAGCTGACTCAGCTCAGCCCCGCACGGCCGCCGACAGCGCTTCTCTCTGGCCAGCCCTTGCGTCTCTACGCCCGCTACACCAAGCCTGGAAAGGCCCGCGCGATCTTGGAGGGCCGGACGCCAGACGGGCAGCGCATGCGCTGGTCACTCGCTTTCACGTTGCCCGCCAAGGGCGAACACCTCGAGGTGCAACGCCTCTGGGCGCGCTCGCGAGCAGACGAGCTGCTCGTGCAAATGGCTGGCAAGGGCGGCAAGGAGCGAAGCAGGCTCGAGCGCGATCTCCTCGCGGTCTCTCTGGCAGGTCCCGTGTTGACACGGGCCACGAGTCTGATCGTGCTCGAGAGCGAGGAGCTGTTCAGCGAGAACGGAATCGATCGCCGGAACAAGGCGCGCCTGACTCGTGAGCGAGCGGCCGCGGAGCGTCGGCGACGAGCCTTCGCGTTGGAGAGTTTCCAGGCGAGAAGCCGGAGCGAGGAGCGTTTGCTCGCCTCCGCCAAGGTCAGCGAGGCGCCGTCTCGGCGGCGGACGTGGTCTGGGCCCAAGATCCGCGGTGGCTCGGGTGGAGGTGCTGGCGACCCGTTCACGCTGCTCTTGATCGCAGGCGGCGCGCTCGCCGCCTATTCGCGCAAGCGCTCTGCGTGAGCGCCTCTCCGCTCGCCTGGACCTGGGCCGGGCTCGCGGTGCTGGTGACTTCGTTCGAGGTCGGGGCGTTGGAGTTGGGCTCGCCCGGGTTCGCGAGCGCTCTCTGGGGCGCACACCTGACTCACCTCAGCGGCGCTCAACTGCTTATGGCCGGGGGCGTGTCGCTCTTGCAGCTGATCGCGCTCGAGCGTCGCTACGGGAGCCGCGCGCTGGCTTTGGGCGCGAGCGTGATCGGACTCGGCGTCTCGGCTGTGGTGCTCTTGGCCGAACCGAGCGGGATCGCGACCTATGCCGGCTCGAGCGGCTTGGCGCACGGGCTGGGCGCCTGGTGGCTGCTGGGTCGGATCGAGTCGAGGGAGGGGCTCAGTCGGTGGTGCGTCGCTGGCGCGGCGCTGCTCGTGCTCAAGGTCACCGCCGAACTCGTCACAGGCAACGTGGCGGGCGCTGTCGGTCTCGGGAGCGGCGGAGTCCCGGTGCCGATCTCGTACGCGGCGGGCGCGGCCTGCGGCGCCCTGGTCGCGCTCGCCCACGGCTCGATCGCGGGCCTCGCCGTCGAGACCGAAGGCGCCGCCGCTGAGCTCAACATGAAGCCGATCACCAGCGCGGTGCTCGCCGGCTTCATGCGCGTCCACTCGGATACGGTGAACATGGTCAA
>JAESQQ010000936.1 GCA_016765095.1 Planctomycetota bacterium
CCCCGCCCCTACATTCACCCGTACCGGAACTTCTGGCGGGCTGCACTCGACAGCCTCACGAGCGCGAGCAGAAGCTAGGAGTCCAGGTCCAAGATCCGCTTCAAGTCGTCGGGGATTGGCAGGCGCGCCAGTACGGACACGTCGGCACCGCCAGTGTTTCCCCGAGGGACGAGTCCAAGCGCAGACCCCAGCGCCCCGGTCGGAATCCGCAGGAGCTGGCCTATGATCTCCCGAAGGTCCCGCCTACGAATCCCGACACGCAGCATCCAGTAGTGGGTCGAGGTGTGCGCGCCCACGTACCCTTGCCCGAGAACATGAGCCCGTTCGAGCTTCGAAAAGGCTTCCTCCAGCCGACCGCTCTGAACGTGTTCGCGAGCCAGACGCATCTCGCGTTCAAAGGCTGCCCGGAGTTCAGGGTGCATTGGCCCGAATCGCCCGGTAGAGGGAGAGGGTGCCGAACACCGTGTTGCGCCGTCCCGTCTCCTCGACGGACACGAACCCGGCCCCCTCCAGGAGAGGCACGATACGTCCGCGGACGTTGTCGTTTGTCGGGGCGAAGCCGTCTAGGATCTGGACTGGCAAGAACAGGAGGCGCATCAGAGCGCTCCGAGCCTCGCCCCAGTCGAGGACGTGCAGTTCGCCTCCAGGTAGGAGAAGTTCGTGGACCTTGGCAAGTGTGCGCTGCTTGTCCTCGGTCCTCAGGTGGTGGAAGAACAGGCTGGAGACGACCCGATCGAAGGAGGCCGGCTCGAAGGGCGCCTCCCAGGAGAGCCCCTGCCGCAGATCGAGTTCGACGCCCGCCGCCTGGGCCTTGGCGCGAGCGACCTCCAGCACCTCCGGGTCGCCGTCGAGCCCTGCGACCTCCGCGTGCGGAGCGCGCTGCTTGAGGAGGAGCGTGAGGGTCCCTGTCCCACTGCCGAGGTCGAGCACGCGCCCGCCGTCTAGCAGTCCTCCGACGGCCTGCTCGGCGAGCCGTTCCTTGAGCTCGCGCTCGGGCAAGGTTAGCGCCAGGACCCGGTCGTAGTAGCGAGTCAGGAAGGGCACGCCCAGCGCGGGAACGTAGGGCTCGGCCATGCTTTTGCTCATTGGGTCTCCTTGCAGCTGCAGTCCAGGCAGCCGTGCGCGGCACAGACTCGGCACGTCTCTTCTAGACGTTGACGAAGTTGCTTCCGCGCCCGGTGCCGACGCACCTTGAGGTTGTTCGTGGTGATTCCCAGCCGCGCTGCGACGTCCGGCGGGGACTCGCCCTCGAGGTCGATAGCCACGAGGACCTCCGCGTGTTCGGGCTTCAACAAAGGCAGAAGCGCACGGAAGCAGCCGCACACCTCCGCGTGCAGCGCGGGGTCCTCCCAGCTCGTCTCAGCGAGTTCGGCTTCGAGGCGAGCGATTCGCTCACGCTCGGCCCCCTTGGCGCGCAGCGCGTCTACGGTGGTCCGTCGGAGGATCCGGTAGAGCCAGGGCAATAGACTGTCTTCGTCCTGGAGCTGGTCGATCTTGGTGACCGCCTTGAGCAAGCTCTCCTGGACGACGTCGGCCGCCAGCTCGGGGTCACCGAGCCTGCGACGTGCGAAGGCCGTCAGCGCGGCGAGGTGCTCCTGCAGCCGCTCGTTGAGGTCGTCCATTGGTTCCCCTTTAGGCGCCATGGCACGTCTTCCCGTGCTTCTTCAGGGCGTAGTAGTTGTATGGGAGCGGAGTCAGGAACCCCACGACAAGTGAGATCGCCAGGGCGCCCCAGAACCAGGCCTCACCAGGCCCGATCTTGAGCCCGCCCGTCAGGAAAAAATCGGTCGCGTTGGTCGCGAACTCCATCCCCAACATTGAGATGAAGCTCATCGAGAAAGCGACCTGGACAGCCCGCCTCCAGGAGAAGCCCTCCCGAAGCCTCAGGATCGTCGTCTCCAGCAGGATTGACGTCGCCAGTCCGGAGGTCATGGCGATGGCCATGGTCAGGAGCAGGGGCGTTCCAGGGTAGAACACCTGAATGTAGATCAAGGCCCCCAAGTCCCCGATGCTGCAGCCGACCAGGCACGTGAAGGTGTTGGCTGCCGCTCGCTTCCACGCGCTGCGGTCCCTCCAGAAGAGCCCGCTGCCGGGAGTTGTTTGATGCTGATGGGGGAGTGTCGTCGGCGAGATCATGGTTCGCTCCTGGTCTTCGCACTCGTAGACGGAGCGGGCCCTTGCTGGTTACAGGTTGCCTGGGCCGCGGGCATAAGGCCCTTTGCCCAGGCCACTTAGGGCCTGGCCCTACGTCGGGGCGCCTCAGGCCTACGCGACCGAACCGAGCCCTTCCGCCTGAAGCGCTGCTGCGGCGCGAGCTCGGGCTCGCGCCGCTCCGACGCCACCCAGCGCCAGCTCGCCCGTGATCAGAAGGGCTGCGAGCCCCGCGGCTAGGGGAGCCCAGGGGAAGGGAGCCGGGGGCGGCGGCTCAGGGAGAGGCTCGTTCGGGCCCGCCAGCATGACGCCCCCGCTCTCCCGGGCCAAGCGGCTCAGCCCCTCGTAGTCGGGTTCGCCGAGCGCGAGTTCTTCGTGCGCCCTCGGAGGGAGCGAGCGTGTCAGCAAGACGCCTTCGCTCCCCAACACCGTCAGGAGCAGCCCCACGCCCGGTGCTTCACGGCGGCTCAGGGTCGCGCGCGCGCGATGCGGCGAGACTGGCGTCAGCGGGAGGTCCCAGCTCAGGGCAGGGCCCTCGTCTGGGCGAAGAGCTCGAGCCTCGAGGCGCACCTTGGCGGGGAGCGCTTCGCCCGAGCTGATCAACCCGAGCGAAGTCCCCGTTCGCGTCAGCTCCAGACCCAGCTTTCGCGGCCTCAGCAACTCTCCCGCCAGGCCGCTGATCAGGGGAGTCGCCACCGCGCCTGCGAGGGGAAGGGCGGCCACGCGACCTCGTCCGCAGCGCCCGAGCACTCCCCACGGGCCCTGGCCCCCCTCTGGATCGACGACGCTGCCCAAGAGTTGCGCGGCCGCTGCTGGCTCCGTGCGGACTCGGACGGGGACGTAGGACTCGACGAGTTCGGGCAGGAAGAGCTGGCGCTCCTCCCCCGCCGGGGTCAGCGTCAGCCCAAAGGGCCCTTCGCGAACGCTGTGCTGGCGCGCCGCGAGCTCGCTCTGGAGGAGAGCGCGGAGCGAGTCGCCCGCGTCACGAGACCGCGCGACCTCGACGCTCAAGGGGCGGAGCGCCTTGGCGAGGGTCTGGTAAGCCTCGAGCGAGCGGGCCCCGATTCCAACGAGGAGGACCCGCGGGGCTCGCTGACCGCTCTTGGCGAGGGACTCCGCCAGGGCGCCGAGGGCGTCGACGCTGCCTGCAGGGTCGTCCTCGGCGTCGCTCGCGAGGACCAGAAGCCGCTCCTCCGCCTCGCTCGCGGCGAGGAGTTCGAGACCCCGGGCGAGGGCCGCCCCGAGGTCCGTCCCACCCTTCGGGATCTCGCCCGCGAGCGCTCCGCGCAGCTCGGCCTTCAACGGTCCCAGCGGTGCTGCAACCCGAGGCTGATCCGCGAACAGCACGACGCCCAACGAGTCCTCCGCCCGAAGCGTGCTCCAGGGGATCCCGCTCTCGATCGCCTGGAGGTATCGGCTGCGCGCTGCCGGGCGAGCCATGCTCCCAGACGCGTCGAGGCACACCACGAGCGCCAGTCGCCGGGCGCGCTCTTGGGCCGGCCCCGAGCGGACTGGGAGCAGCCCTTCGAGTGGAGTCTCGGCGTAACCTCCCGGTCCGAACGCCTTCAGTCCGCACACCACGAGGCCCATTCCTGCCCGAAGCGCCGTCTCGAGCGCGGGGACCGCGTCTGCCATCGCCGCGGCTGAGACGCTGCTCAACACGAGCAGCTCTGGCGGATCCCTCAGGATCACCCCGAGTTCACTGGGTCGAATGCTCGTCACACTTAGCGTCCGCGAAGCCAAAGTCGGGAGCGGACGCCCGCAGACCACGACCCTTCGCCCGCGACCGACGCGGAGCGAGTGCTCGAGCATATCGTCCTCCCGCGACCGATCGACGCCCTGAGCGCGCACCCGAACCCGGAGCGTGAGCGCGACCCCGCGCCGAGGCGCGCTCCAGGGGAGCTGGACCGCGAGGGGAACCCCGGCTGAGACGACAAGCGCGCGGCGGTGGAGGACGCGCCAGGCGCGCCCTTCACGCTCCTCCAGCCAAAGCTCCGCGCGAGTCTCGCGAGCGGCTTCGAGCGTCGCCCGGAGCGTGACCGCAGCGCCGGGCGCCACGTGGCTCGGGCCCTCGAGCCCTGCCAGACGCACCCCGGCCAAGCTCCCTCCGCGGGGGACGAAGCAATGCACCGGAACCCCGCGCGCCAAGAGCTCTTCGACTCCCTCCGCTGCGGCGGGGTCCCGGCCGTCGCTGATCAAGAGGACCTCGCCGCCTGTGGGCGGCAGGAGGCCTGCCGCCAACTTCAGCCCGCCGCGGAGGTCCGTCCCCCAGTCGTCGACGGGGGCCGCGAGGAGCTCCGCGAGCCGAGCCTTCACCTCGCTCGGTGAGGTCGGCTCGAGGAGGACCCGCGACTCGGCTGCGCAGACCACGAGCGCGACTCGATCGGTGTCGCGCGCGTCTCGCCAACCGGCCAAGGCTGCGACCACCGCCTGATCACACTGCGCGACTGCGCTCGAGAGCGAGCGAGAGCGATCCAGGACGACGACCCGCGTCCGGGGTCCCTCCCTCGCGCCGCCCCAGACACCGAGGATCGCGACCGCGAGGG
>JAESQQ010000099.1 GCA_016765095.1 Planctomycetota bacterium
AGGTCTTAGCTGCATCGCAGGGCTTGTCCCCGAGTCCAGCGCGTTCCTGAGGATCTAGTAAACGGGAGCGCACGATCGGGAGTGGTCACTGTCGACCAGCCTCTCTGTCCGCAACAAGCCTCCACGTGACCGCTCATGGTCGTGAACTCCCGTTTAGGCGGGAGCTTGTCCCTCCTGGCGGGGTGCCGTAGCCTTCCCCGCCTGGCGGCGAAGGCTGCGGGATACGGAGACGGCCATGGGACTCCTTGACGGCAAAATCGTGATCATTACCGGCGCAGGCGGCGGGATCGGACGCTGCTACGCGCTCTCCTTTGCGGCTGAGGGCGCGAGCGTGGTCGTCAACGACCTCGGTGGCACTCGGGACGGCGTCGGCTCTGACGCGGCCATGGCAGCTCAAGTCGTCAAGGAGATCGAGGAGGCGGGCGGCGCTGCCGTCGCGAACTTCGACTCGGTCGCGACCTTTGAGGGCGTCACTGGGCTGTTCAAGACGGCCCTCGACGCCTACGGGCGGGTCGACGTCCTGATCAACAACGCCGGGATCCTCCGCGACAAGACGCTCCTCAAAATGGAGGAGGCCATGTGGGACGCCGTGATCGCGGTTCACCTCAAGGGGACCTTCCTCGCGAGCCAGGCCTTCGCGCGTCACGTGGCGGAGCGGGCGGAGAGTGGCGACAAGGGCGGCTGCATCATCAACACCTCGAGCTACGCGGGGTTGATCGGCAACTACGGCCAAAGCAACTACGGCGCGGCCAAGGCCGGAATCGCGGCCTTGACTCGCGTGGGGGCCCTCGAGCTCGAGCGCAAGCTCGGGATTCGGGTCAACTGCATTGCGCCCATGGCCAAGACACGCATGACCGAGGAGATCGACATGGTCCCTGAGGAGATGCGTCCCGAGCACGTCGCGCCGATGGCGCTCTTCCTCGCCTCCGATCTCTCCAAGGACGTCAACGGACGGATCTTTGGCGTGCACGGGCTGCAGCTCCTCGAGTATCGCAACCTCATGACCGAGGGCGTGACCAAGAAGGGGAGCGAGGTCTGGACTCCTGCTGAGATCGGCAGCTCCCTCAAGGCGATCGCGGCGCTGCCGCACGAGGCGCCCGCGCCGGTTGCGGCAGCGGTCCCGACGGGTCCGGCGGCCGTGATCGACGCCGCCTTCTCCCGGCTCCCTGAGTTCTTCTTGCCCACGCTGGCTCGGAGCTGGGACGCGCGGCTCGTGTTCGATATCGAAGGCGCCAACACCTGGACGATCGTGGTCAAGGACAGGAAGTGCACGTCTCGTAAGGGCGGGGACGAGAACCCGACTTGCGTGATCAGCACCGACGCCGAGACCTATGCCGCCGTCCTCAAGGGCGACCTCAAGCCGGACAAGGCCTTCATGGGGGGCAAGATCAAGGCCACGAACCTCTCGGACGTGATGAAGTTCGCGTCCTCGTTCGACATGAAGAAGGCCAAGGCGGCCCTCAAGGAGGTCCTCGCCAAGAGAGCTGCGGCTCCTGCTGCTGCTGCCGCTCCGACAGCCCCCATAGGCCCCGGCGCCGTGATCGATCGGGCGTTTGAGCTCCTGCCTCAGATCTTCTTGCCCGCGCGGGTGAAGGGGTGGAACGCGAACATTCACTTCGACATTGGGGGGGCGACGCCCTGGACCGTTCACGTGGCGGAAGGGGCCTGTCGGACCGAGCGCGGCAAGCAAGGCGAGCCGACCTGCGTCGTGACCGTCGACGCCGAGACCTATGCAGCGGTGATCAAGGGAGAGCTCAAGCCGGACAAGGCCTTCATGTCGGGGAAGATCAAGGCGAGCAACCTCGGCGAGATGATGAAGTTCGCGACCGCGTTCGACATGAAGAAGGCCCGCGACCTCGCCAAACAAGAGACCGCTGCGCCCAAGACAGGTGGCGAGGCCCCCGCCGGCGGGGGTGGCGGAGCGGGCCCCCAAGCCCTCGTGGACACGGCCTTCGGGCGCCTCCCGAGTGTGTTCCGTCCGACGGCGGTCAGCGGCTGGAACGCTCGAGTTCACTTCGACCTCCAGGCCGGCGAGCCTTGGACGGTGGTCATAGACGGAGGAAAGTGCGAGACGATTCGGGGATTGAAGGGCGAGCCGACGTGCGTCGTGACCGTGTCTCTGGAGGACTATTCCAAGGTCCTCCAGGGCAAGCTCCGGGCCGAGACGGCCTTCATGGAGAGGCGGATCAAGGCCAGCAACATGGGTGAAATGCTCAAGTTCGGGCGCGCGTTCGACCTCGTCAGCCTCCAGGGCGAGCTCGCCGCTCAAGCTCCGGCAGAGCCCAAGGCGGCCAAGCACCCTCCTGGGCTCAACCGCGGCTTGATCGGGAAGCGCTACGCGGGGAACGAGCCGCAGTTCGTCAAACCAGACCACATAGCGCTGTTCGCCGCCGCGACCCAAGATCCGCGGCCGGTCTACACCGGCGAAGACGCGATCGCTCCGCCCCTCCTCGCGGTTCGGCTCCTCAAGGACGTCTTGTTCCGACTGGTCGGAGACGAGGCGCTTCGGGCCGATCTCCTCAACCTGGTTCACGGCGAGCAGGACATGGAGTTCCTGCGTCCGCTCCGGCCCTGGGACCTCTGCGCGACTCGGGCTTGGATCAGCGAGATCGAGGACAAGGCCACGGGCCAGATCCTCCGCGCGGAGCAGGAGGTCTGGGCCGGAGGAGAGCTCGCGGTCCGGGTCAAGGCCTCACTCTTTATCCGAGATCCGAGCAAGACCCGCGAGAAGAGCGTCGCCAAGGAGGGCGCGAGCGACGCCGTCGAGCCGGTGCCGACTTTCCAGCGCACGGTGACCGTCCCAGCCGACGGTGGCCCTCGATACGCCGAGGCCTCCTTAGACAACAACCCGATTCACACCGACGAGGAGGTCGCCACGATGGCGGGCTTCCCCGGGATCATTCTTCAGGGGCTCTGCACAATGGCCATGGCGGGAGCCGCGATCATTGACGAGGTCGGCCAAGGGGATCCCCTCGCGCTCAGGCGCCTCAAGGTCCGCTTCAGCAAGCCCGTGCTCATGGGGGACGTGCTCACGACGGAGGGCTGGCAGGAGGAGTCAGCAGGCGCCTACGGGTTTAGAGTCGTGAATCAAGACGGCGTCGTCGTCGTCGCCAACGGGCGCGCGGAGCTGGTTCAGGCCTGAGTGGGGCGCTGGATCGGGCCGCTCGACGCGGCTATGACAGGTAGAGACGCTGGCGCCCGAGACGGCAGGCTGGGAGACACGTGGCTGAAGGCATGATTCGAGTCGAGTGCGAGTGCGGAAAGGCCGCTCGCGTGCCCAGCCGCTATGCGGGGCGAATGGTCAAGTGCAGCGGCTGCGGCGGGAAGATCAAGATCCCCGACGGCGACGAACCCGACGATGACGAAGTCGAGGACGAGGGCGAGGAGGGCGAGGACGAGGGCGAGGGCGAGGGCGAGGGCGAGGGCGAGGGCGAGGACCAGGGCGATCGCCGTCCCGTCGCTCCACGTCGCAAGGGATCTCGCACGATTGGGACGAAAGTCGGCACGAAAGTCGGCGGCCGGAGTTCGAGAGATCGCCCCGCGCGAGGACGCTCTGAGGGCCGAGCCGGAACCCGCTCGGGCAGCCGCGGCGCGCCTGCTCGACGTCGGCGCCGCTCGAGCGAGAACGACGACCCATACGCCCCGCCCTCAGCGGACCTCGACGAGGACCGCCCGCGCAAGCGGCGCCGGAAGGGCGCAGGCGCCGCGCGAGACCTCGGCTCCGAGGCCCACATTTTCGCGATCGGGATCTGGCAGTGCGTCACCGGTGTGTTCCTCCTCCTTTTCGCCCTGCTCGTCTTCGTAGGCGGAAGCCAGCTCCCCGGCATGGGCAGCGGAATCATGATGATCGTCGCGGTCGTGATGGTCGCGTTCGCCGCGCTCTACTTCTTCATGGGCCGCGGGCTCATGTCCTACAAGGGCTGGGCTCGGATCGTGATGGCGGTCCTGTTCGGCCTCAACCTCCTCCAGCAGTTGGCTGGCATGGCCAGCGGAGGGGGTAACCCTGGCCAATTCATGATCGCCATCATTATGCTCGGCTGGCAGTGCGCCCAGATGTGGGCTCTGTTTAACGCCAAGGCGACTCGAGTGTTCAGCTCTCGCTATCAACAAGACATTCGAGGCGATCGCCGTCCGGTGCCTTGGGCGAGCAGCGTGTTCTTCTGGCTCCCCCTGGTGTTCATAGTCCTCATTGTAGGATTCATGGTCCTGGCGGTCGGCGCTGCTGCTGCTATGTAGCCCCTCCCTCTATGGGCGGCGTTACACCGCTCACAATGGGCTGCAAACGCCGTTAGGGTCTGAACCGAATCTCGGCCGAAGGTGAGTCGCAAACTCGCCCTAAGTGCTTTCCCCCCAGCGAAATGCGCCGGCCGATCGAGTGCGCAAGTGTCTCCCAGAAAGAGGGAGGACAAATGGTCGCAACACTCGATTGGATTCGCCTGGAGTGCACGTGCGGGAAGATAGCCAGCGTCCCGGGTCACTACGCCGGCCGCCGGGTCCGCTGCAGCCAGTGCGGTTTAGAGCTTCGGGTTTCGGGGTCGAGTTCCAGCGCGGAGCGGGTCTCGAGAACCGGCCCCAGGGTCAGGAGCCGAATTCGTAGCTCCCAACTCAAGAGCCCCACGAGGAACCGGCCCTCGACGACCCTCGACCCCTACGCTCCCCCTCGAGCACGGGTCGAGTCGAAGCCTCGAAGGAAGCGGAGCAGGGGTGCAAACCGGGACCTCCAGGCGGAGGCCCACATTCGAGCGATCGGCGTCTGGCAGCGCATTTCGGCGGTCCTTCTGTTCGTGGCCGCCGGCTTGGGGCTGCTCGCGGGAGGCTTTCAGGGCGCGATCATGGTCTTCCTGTTCGTCGGCTTTGGGGCCTTTTACTGGTGGCTCGGCAGCAGCCTGATGAACTACCGAGGCTGGGCCCGGATCGTGATCGGGATCTTCACGCTCCTCGGAGTGCTTGGCGCCTTGGCTGGCCTCGCGTCCGAACTGAACCTCTTCAGCATGGTCATAAACGGCCTCTCAGCGGCCTGGCAGCTGGCGACCCTCTGGGCCTTGTTCGGCGCGCGTGCGTCCCAAGTGTTTGAGAGCGGCTACCGGCTGGACTCCCGACCGGTCCAGTGGTGGGTGAGTCCCTTCTTCTACCTGCCGATCCTCCTGACCGTGCTCTTCGTGGGCTTTGTGTTCGTTACGCTCAGCGCCATGCTCTAAACAGAGCCCGCAGAGGACACGAGCGTTGGAGGCCGCGAGCGAGAGCTCGCGGCCTCTCCTCGTGTGAGGCCGCTCGGCAAGATTGGCGACTCGTCAGCCTTGCGTGGGCCGCTCCGGTGCGCTCCGATAGCGGCCATGGGCGCCAAGACGAAACGAAACGACCCCTGCCCGTGCGGCAGCGGCAAGAAGCACAAGAAGTGCTGCGGAAAGGGCAACCTCCGCGGCGCGCTCGCGCCCGCCCGCGGCCCGAAACGCCGGTTCGGCATTCCGCTCTTGACCAGCGACGAGCGGGACGGAATGCGCGCGGCGGGGAAGGCGAACGCGGTCCTGATGGACCTCGTTCGCGACAAGGTCGCTCCTGGAGTGACCCTCGTCCAGATCGACGACTTCGTGCGCGAGTGGACGTATGAGCAAGGCTATGTCCCCGCCTGTCTCGGCTACCGGGGCTTCCCCAAGAGCTGCTGCACAAGCGTCAATGAAGTCGTCTGCCACGGGATCCCTGACGATTACGCGCTTCGCGAGGGCGACATCGTCAACGTCGACTTGACCACGATCGTCGAGGGCTGGTACGGCGACCAATCCGAGACTTTCTTGATCGGCGAGGTCACTCCGCCCGCCCGCGGCGTGGTCCAGTGCGCGTTCGACACGCTCTACGCGGCGATCGACACCGTCTCACCCGGGAGCCGGATCGCCGACATTGGCCACGCGATCGTGAAGATCGCCCACGGGCGGGGCTACTCGGTGGTCGAGGCCTTCCAGGGGCACGGGATCGGTCGCAAGTTCCACATTGATCCGGGCATTCCGCACTACCCCGAGTCCCAGTGGGGCCACGTCGTGCTCGAGCCTGGAATGTGCTTCACGATCGAGCCGATGATCAACGTCGGCTCGAAGCGGTGCCCGATCGACGAATCGGACGGCTGGACCTCGCGCACGATTGACTCTTCGCTCTCCGCTCAGTTCGAGCACACGCTCCTCATGACCGAGCAGGGAATCGAGATCCTGACGACGACCGAGCGGGGACCCCGCCCGGGGCACCGCTTCTAGCTCCAGAGTCGCGCGGAGACCGCTGCCTCAGGGCTGCCCCAGCAGGGCCGCTAGTGCTGGTGAGTGTAGGGGCGGGGTTCACCCCCGCCCGCGGGAGCGGGGTAAACCCCTCCCCTACGAAAGCAATGGGGTGTGCCGCAACTTGTGATGGGCAGCACTAGAATCCCCCGAAGAGACTCGTCTTCTTTAGCGAGGCCGCCAGCTCCGCCGAACCCGAGAAGGAGGCCGCGACTAAGAAGCGGCCGAGGCGACGTCGCAGCGTCTTCGACTCGCCGATCGAGAGGATCTCAGGGTCGGTGCCCCGGAGCTCGCGCGCCCGCTCGAGGAAGGCCTCGGGCGCTCCATGGGCGGCCGCGCCGGCGAGGCAGGCAGCGAACTCCTTCTCGTCGAGGAGCTGAGTCAGGGGCCACTGCACGAGGAGGCGAGTGGCGACGAGGGGGCGTTGCTCGGGAGGGAGGGCTTGCACGAGTTGGCAGGCGGCCTCGACGCCGACTTCTTGGCTGGCCAGCAAGAACCGGACCAGGAGCGCGCTCAGGTTGGCGTAGTTCGACGCTGCCAGGAGCGGGTTGAGGAAAGACTCAGCGTGTCCGGCGTCCCACCACACGTCAGCAGACTGCGGGTCGATCGGGCAGGCCACCCCACGCTTGGCGTCAACGAACAGACACCAGGCGTGGCTTTGACGGACTCGGGCGTCGTGGATTCCGTAGAGGGGGATCAGGTAGGTGTCTCGCAGGCCGGCGGCCGTCCGTCCGAGAGCGCGATAGACGGCGCCTACCATCCGGACGTAGTGGCGGCAGACGAACTCCACGCACTCCCCGTCAACGAGCGTGCGCAAGAGCGCAGGCGTGAGGGCCCGGTCGTGCTCGACCATAGCCTTGAGGTGTTGCCCCAAAGAGCGCTCGAGGAGCTCGGAGTCTCCGCTCGCCTGGGCCGCGATCAGAGCGTCGGCGTCGACGGCTCCCGCTGGAACCTGCGCGCTGCGACACACGATCAAGAGCGCGAGGCGGCAAGCTTGCCAAGGCGTGATCTCTTGGAGCGAGGTTGGCTCCCCGATCAAGACCCGCTCTCCGTCCGAGAGGGACTCATAGGCCTCCCGCACCGAGGGGAGGAGGTCCCGATCGTTCTCGCGCTTGAGCGCGCGCATGAAATCTCGCCGCTCCTTTTTACCGAGGCGGCCGGCTGCGGAGACTTCGCGCATTCGGGGAGCCTTCTGAATCGCCGCCAGGGCGCCACGGAGTGTGCTCTCCAAGGGGCTCCCGCTCGCGCCCTCGACTTCCTCGGGGCGCACCGAACTCAGCCCGGGAATCTGGCTCTCGAGAGCACACTCCCACGTCAGCGCGACGCGACGGGCGGTCTCGAGGCCCGCTCCAGAGGTGTATTCCCTCACGGTTTCGAGGGCGGTCTGCTCGGCCTCTCCGATTGAGAACAGGCCCAAGACACCGCCCGAACACCGCGCAACCATGCGCGCTGAGCTCCAGGCGAGCTCGGGCGAGGCGCGCTGCTGGAGCGCAGGGAGGCACTCAAAGAGCCGCCAGGTCAAGTCGAGGAGAGCCTCGGGGTTCTCAGGGCGCTCGCGAGTCCAGCCGAGGACAAACTCGAAGTCCTCTCGCTCGAGTCCCGCTCGGATCGAAGCCACCATGAGCGCTAAGGTCTCGAGCACCCTGACCGAGCCGTCGGCCCAAGCCGCGTGGACTGCGGGGTAGACCATGAGTGCTGTGACACGCTCGGGAGGAACGCCAGCCGCGATCAAATCACGCGCTAAGGCCGGGTCCTTGATTCCACCCCAGTTCGACTCCACGCTCTGCTCCACCATAAGTCCTCTGCCGATTGCCTGATTGCGAAAGCGGGATCCTAGAGCACCTCAGCGCCGAACCTACTGCCCCTCGGCGGACTCGGCCTCTCGGAGCAGGCCTCTGACGCGAATCCAGTTTGGGTGCGGCGTCTCAAGCTTCGCTTCGAGCGCCTCCTTTTCGATTCGCTGGGCGCCCGCGAGGTCTTTACCCAACACGAGGACTTGGGCGTGCCAAGCGCGCGCGCCGTCGAGGCGCACGGGCAAGTCTTCGACCTGGGAGCTCTTCCCCTCGAGGGCGACCAAGAAGGCCACGTATCTCTCGACCGCAGCCTTGGCGTCGCTCAGCTTGTCGAGGTGAACCGTCCCCTTGCCTGGATTGGCGTTGCCGAGGGTCAATCGGACTTCGGCCTCGTGGAGGCGAAACGAGTCGCCGCCGAGAGCCTCTCGGTACGCCTTGTGAATCTCTTGAGTCTTGGCGAGCGCCCGCGGGTAATCGGTCGCCTGAATTGCGACCCCGAAGGACTCGGCGAGATTCGCTATGTGCCGCTCAAGTTGCTCAGGCCCAATGCCCTCGTCGAGGGCGCTCAGCTCGATCTTCTCGCGCTCCTCCTTGCCTCCAATCTGGCGCGCGGCAAGGAGGACCCGCGAGATTGCGGAATCTAGGGCCACGACGAGATCGGCCAGCATCGGTTCGTAGTCGGCAGGCTCGCACTCGGCCCGGATCCCGTAGAGCTTCTTGCTCAACCAGAAGATCCCCTGCGAGAGGGTCGCGGTGCCGATCTCGTGTCCATGGGCGAGATACCACTTGAGTGATCTCGCGATCAAGGCCCGGCGACGATCCCTAAATGGGCGCGCCGTCGCTTCGCTCTTCACGACGAGGTAGTTCTCGTAGTCAGTCATGAGAGTCAACACGCGACATTCGACGTGTCGCATCGGCTTGTGGAGGAGCCGGTTGGAGGGCGTTTCGATGACCAAGTCAGGCTTGTAGGGCGCTGGGTCGAAAGGGAGCGCGTCGGGTCCCAAGGCGCTCGAGTAGACGCCGACGAGGCGCAGAATGATCTCCGGATTGTCTCGGTCGACGGTGGTTCGTTTCGCTGCCGCGTAGCGGGCGTCTCCCCAGAGGTAGTAGGCCTCTGCGGGGGCCCGTCGCTTGCGAGACCTCCGTCGCTCTATGAACTTCTGGATGTCGCGAGCGTAGGCTGCGGGCTCTGCCTGGATGGCAGGTATGAATCTCGTCCCGAGCCGGAACGCGAGCAGCAGAACCGTGACGGACACGCGCTTGCCCTTGGTGATGTGGTCGCGGAGCAAGTACTGAGCATTGAAGGGCTTCTCCGCTGCCTGGATGGCGAGTTCTTGACCTCGATCCCAGTTGAGGATGTAGATCACCTCGGGTCGAGCCTCGAATCTCTCAATGGCGGACGAACCCGAGCGCCCCATCGCGCTGAGTGCGAACTGGGCGAGTATCGCGAGGGGCGCGTCGAGGAGGGACAGATCGACCTGCGGGTCCTTGCCAAGGTGCTCCAGGCAGGTGTTGTAAATCCGGTAGATGTCATGCGTGCGGACCGTGTTGGGATCGGCGAGTCCGACTAGCCGAGCCTGGGCGGCGGTGGCCTTAGCTGCGCGGTGGCGAGACCTGATTGCAGCGCGCCAACTCTCAGACCCTCCGAACCTATTGAGGTCTAGGCTCAGTCCTTCCGCAAGGTCTTCTGCGTCCCAGCGCTCTTTGTCGCGGCTCCAGCCTCCGGTCTCGTGCGTTCGAACTCGGTCTTCGATTTCTTGAACTGCAACGGCGATCCGAGTCGTCTCTTCGTCAGGGGACTCCTTTGGAATCTGAGGAGGCTCGCCGTCGAGCTTCGGGCCTCGACCAAACCCAAGTTCTCGCAACAGGTCCACGGCCGTCCCGTGGACGTCGGCGTCCCCCTCCGAGGGGAACGAGGGGCGTCGACCCGAGGCGATCTCGACTCGGAGCGCGTAGGCCAGGAGGGCTGCCTGAACTGCGTCGGCGGGGAAGTGGTCCCCCCACACGATACGTCGGAGCGTCTTCGCGGGCGGAGCCCCGTCGACGACCTCTAAGCCGTGAATCGTCGCCAAGTTCCGCGCTAGGTCGTTGGCCTCAGCCTGCAGTTGAGAGGCTGCGGGAGTGTTGGGGTAGGCAATCAGTCCCTCGAGGACTGTCGGGACCTGGGACCCCAACGCACTTGAGACTTGATAGCGCTCCAGAGGCCTGCCGAGGAGCACGCCCTGGGCGAGCCCGACCACGAGCGCGAGGGGAATCAGGACTCGTACCGCGATCATTTGGGCGATCGCGCGCTTGTCGCCTTGCTTTCGGCGCCAACGCATTCGCTCCTTTCGAGTCGGGGGACGGGCCAGGACCGGCTCCCCCCGTTGGTGGCGCTCGAGGTCGTCGGCGAGCTCTGCGGCCGAGGGGTAGCGCATCTCCGGGTCCTTGGCCATCGCCTTCTGTTGAATGCTCTCGAGGTTGAGCGGGACCTCGGCCCTCCGCGAGCGGATCGTCTCGGGCTCGTCGAGGAGGACTTTCTTAATGATCGACATCCCCTCGCCGCGAAAGGGCGCCTGCCCGGCGAGCAGCTCGTAGAGGATCGCGCCGAGGCTGTAGACGTCGCTCCGGGCGTTCATTTGTTCCTTGTCGCCCTCGGCCTGCTCGGGCGGCATGTAGGCCGGCGTGCCCATCACCTGGCCGGTCTGCGTGAGTCGCTCGCCCTCGTCCTCGGCGTCATAGGCGAGGCCGAAGTCCGTCACGAAGGGAGCCCCGTCGGCGGCGCGGACCATAATGTTCGCCGGCTTGAGGTCGCGGTGCAGAATGCTCCGCTCGTGGCAGTGGTGGATCGCGCGGGCGACTTCGATCGTGAGGCGCACGGCCTCCTCGACGGGAAGCGCGCCCTCCTCTTTGACGCGGTCGTGGAGGTCTCCACCCTCGATCAAGTCGAGGGCCGCGTAGGGGAGGCCTGCCACGACTCCGTAGTCGCGAATCCGCACGATCCCGACGTGGTCGTCGACTTTGGCGAGGGCCTCGGCCTCGCGCTGGAAGCGAAGCAAAGCTTGGTCCCCAGCAGCGCCCGGGAGCATCACCTTCAGCGCGACTTTGGTGTTTCGCTGCTGATCGGTCGCAAGATAGACCGCGCCCATTCCGCCCTGGCCGAGGACCTTCTCAATTCCATAACGTCCCGCCATGACGTTGCCAATCTCGGGGAGCTCCCCCAGGCTGGAACTCGAGAGCGAGACTGGGTCGCCGCCCCCGACCATCGTGGCGTGGTCGTCCCCCGAGCCGCCCGCGGACATGGGGCCCACGGTCGAGTGAGCGTCCTGGGCCCTGGCGTTCGCGAGGGAGGCGGGGGCGGGGCCTTGCGGAAGGGGGAAGGTCATTCCCTCGTCTCCCGGCGGCCCGGCTGCGCCGGGAGGGAAGTGCGCAGTTGGGGCTC
>JAESQQ010000937.1 GCA_016765095.1 Planctomycetota bacterium
GCGGGGCCCTCGCTCCTGCCTTCGACCGCGACACCAGGGGCACAGCAGGCCGCTTGAGCGGCCTCCGCTCTGTCATGCGCTGGTGGCAGAATTTGGCGCAATTGCGCTGAGCTAGGGCTGAACGGTTACCTGGGACCTTGCTGCCGGGCGCCCCTGCACCGTTCGGAGGTGGCCAGACCTCCGCCCTCTCTCCCTCCACCCTGCTCCGAATGGGGGCACGATTGCTCTCGGAACCAAGGACGGGGTCGTAGAGGTCTGGGCGACATTCAGGACCAAGCCGCCCCCCCCAAACTCGTCCGAACTGAACCCTCGGTAGCCGAACGAAACCGGGCTGGTCGCACAAGACCTCGCTCGCACGGGGCCCGTTGAGTTGGGACTCCAGGGCGGGTGCGCCTGGGTAGACGACCAGAGCTGCGTCTGTCAAGGAGCCCCGGGCCTCGACGCTCACTTTCCAAGCGCCATGCTCCACCCCTCCATTGGGGTCTCCCTCCCCGACACGACGCCGGTCCTCTCGACTGAGGGATCGTCAATCGAGCGAAGAGAGATCTCCGACCCTGGGAGCAAGACGCTAGAGGAGCGCTGATAGACAACGATAGACTCGGCCAGGCGCGCCAGTGGCAAGCCTGCGCGCGCGGGGCGTCTTGCAGTGCAACCGCAACTGAGAAGGGCGTGCAGACGGACAAGTTTGGCCACACACCGAAGGCTAAGGGGCGAAGCCCCTGACCCCTGAGAGGAGGTGAGGAGCGAAGCCGCAAGGGGGGCGCAGCCTCTCCTAGTAAACTGTAGCCCCGAGGCCTGAACGTGCTCAGCGACCGCTATCAACCGTGCGATCCGAAATCGGAGCTGCCAGGGCAGCTCCTGGAGGGACGTGCACGCGGCGAACGGGTCGTGCTCTGGGCTCTCCCGAGCGAAGTCGGCGACGAGCCGGACTGGGTCGAGCGAGCGGAGCGACTCGCCAGCGCAAAGCTCCACACCTGCCCCCGCGTCCTCGACTTGGGAGTGGCCAACCGCCAGGACAGCGAGCTCGGACTGGAGGAAGGCCAGCCCTACCTGCTCCTTGATCCGACGCCGCTCCTGGGGTGCCGCCCTCTCCCAGCCTCGCTGGAGCCCGAAGCGCAGCTCGCGCTCTGCGCTCAGGCCTTGGCGTTGGTGGGAGACAGCGCGGACCTGGGGCTGACGCTCGGCGCCCTGCCGAACGCGGCGCTCTGGCTCGCCGCCGAGGAGGAGGGAGCGCCGCTCCGACTCCTAGTTCTAGGCCTTGGCCCCGCCGACGCCCTCGGCGCAGCGGCGGACCTGACCGCGATCGGCGCACTCCTAGAACCCTGGCTGCAGACGCCCGCCCTGGTCGCGTTTGGGCAGCGACTTCGAGCCGTGGAGTTCGCGACACCGCGAGCGGCCCAGCGGGCGCTCTGGCAAAGCGTCGAGGCGCCCAACGCGCTCGTGCCTGACCGAGAGGCCGCCCTCGACGCGCTCGTTACGCAGGCGCTCAGCCGAGGCGCGCCTCGCTGGGCCCTGGTCAGAGGCGAGGACGTCTGGGATCGAGAGCAGCTCCTCGAGCGAGCCACCCGCCGGCTCCGCGCGGCGGGCCACGCAGTGTCCTCCTCGGACGCCTCCTCCTCGGACGCGTTCGGGCACTCCTTCCTGCTCTGCGCAGACGCAGGGCGTCAAGACGCAGAGGGTCGTGCGCGCCTGGTGGCGGCCGTGCGGCGAGCGGTCGTCGAGGGAGGCGGCTTCGTCGGGCTCGGCCTGGGTCCAGAGGCGGAGTCCCTGACGGCCGACTTGGCGGCCCTCCGATCTAGCGGGCCCCCGCTCGACTTGACCCTCGAGCCCCTCTCGGCGGAGGCGAGCGGGCGCTACGTCTCGAGACTCCTCGGCGAAGGGGACGACCCCGAGGCCCGACCCCCCCCGTGGCTCTGCGTAGACCTCCACCGCCTCTCGTCTGGGCGACCCGGCGCCCTTCAAGGCGCCCTTGAGCGCCTCCAGGCCAGCGGAGCGATCGCCTCCGCAGAAGGCGGCTGGCGCTACGACCGAGCGCGAATCGAGGAGTTCACGAGCGAGAAGGCGCTCGGCGCCCAACCTCGCGGACGAGACGCGCGGCGCCTGTGGCGACTCCTAGGCTTGGCACCAGCCGGTCTTCAGAGTGAAGTCGCGATTCAAGTCGCCGGGTTAGGCGGGCCGGCGACCGAGGCGGCCTTCGCGAGCCTCCTCGCGGAGGGCTGGGCGAAGCACGCTGGCGAGCGTTGGGAGTTGACCCGCGCCTCTCCGACTCGAGGTCCCCTCGACGAGCGCGCACGAGTTCAAGCCCGGACCTTGATCCTAGAGCTCGAGCGAAGATCGGGCGAAGACCCCCTGAGCTGGGATCGCGCTGCCTGCGAGAACCTCTGCGCGCTCGCCCTGGCGCTCCGCGAGGGCGCGCTCGCCGCCCGGACCGTCCGAGAAGCGGTCCGACGAGATCGCGCCGAGGGCGCCCTCTGGCGAGCCCGAGAGCGCTTGGAGGCCTGGTCTCAGCTCACCAAGGGCCGCCCCGCCGCCGAGCGGATCGAAGTCCAGCGGGCGCTGGGCGAGGTCCAGGGCAGCCTCGGCGATCCCAGCGGAGCAGCAGAGTCCTTGGCGGCGGCGCTCAACACACGCAGCCCAGAGCTGGGCCCCGCCGCGCGAGCGGAGCTCCACCTGGCGCGGACCCAGCACCTGCTCCGGATCGGCGACGCCAAGGCGGCTGGAGAAGCGGTCGAGCGCGCTGCCGCGGCCCACTCGCGAGTCGCCGACGAGGCGTCGGGGCCCGGTGCCGAGACCCTCGGTTGGCGAATTCGGAGCTTCGGGATCCAAGTCGCGCTCAAGGGCGGCGAGCGCGCGCGCGCCGCCGAACTCGCGGAGCAGGTCTTGAGCGAGAGCCCCCCCGCGCGCGTCCGGGCGTCGGTCCAGAACCTCCGTGGCCTGGCGTTGCTGCACCTCGGGCTGTTGGACCAAGCCGAGACGTCCTTCCGCGAAGCCCTCGAGTCGTGTCAGGCGCTGGGGCTGGCCGCCGGCGTCTCAGCTTGCCTCTCGAACCTGGCGCTGCGGGCCGATCACAGCGGCCAACACGAGGCGGCCGTCGCGCTCCACCTCCAAGCCCTAGACGAGGCCCGCCGAGCCAAGCTCCCAGCGGCGGTCGCCACCGCCGAGGCCAATCTCGGCAACCTGGCGAACCGTCGGGGTCGACTTGAGGAGGCCAACACCCGCTACCGAGCCTCGCTCGAAGACGCGCTCCGCCGCGGCGACGAAGAGGCGCTCTGCTTGGCGCTTTGCGCGCTGAGCGACGTCGCCCGAGCCAGAGGAGAGGCCGCCTCTGCACTCCGCCAGGCAGAGCGCGCAGGAGCCTTCGCGCGGGGCCTCCCGCGCTGCCAAGCCCTGGTCGCAGCCAACCGCGCCGAGTCTCTCCTCGTCCTCGAACGACTTGGAGAGGCACGCAAGGCGGCGACTCTCGCCCGTGAGCTGCGTGAGCGCCTCGGCGAGCCAGCCCGGTCGGCGCGGACCGCAGCCCTTCAGGTGCGGATCGAGCTTCGGGCTGGAGACCTCCCCGCTGCTGGCCGCGCCTTCGAAGTCGCCGAGGGAGCGCTCGCTGAGCCTTCGGCCAGCGAAACCGGGCGCGAGATCCACCCCGAGGCTCGGGCTTGGATCGAGGCGGTTCGGGCCGAGTTCGAGCTCGCGAAGGGCAAGTTCGAGGCGGCGGCCGAGGCCGGGGAGACCGCGCAGGGGCTCGCGGAGCGCTCGGGAGCGATCGCGATCGCGAGCTGGGCCTCGAGCATGAGTTGGCCCCGGACGTTTTCAATAAGGTCTCCGTGCGGATCAACGACACCGAAACCGATATTGTTTTTGATGTCTTGGAGTATAAGGGATTCCAAAAAC
>JAESQQ010000938.1 GCA_016765095.1 Planctomycetota bacterium
GCCCGCCCCCGAGGCTGCGCCGTTCGGCCTCTCCGGAGCCTCCCCGACGCCTCTTGCGCACTTGTCCGTGTTGCGTCAGGCGCTGTGCCTTCCTCAGTCCAGAAACGGAGCCACGCTCCCCACAGCATCCGCCACGGTGTCCGAGAGAGACACACCACGGTAGGCGTTCCCGATCAGGACCAGGTTCGGCCAGCGACTGGTTGCGACCTCGATCGCTCGGACGCGATCCCCGTGGCCAGGCAGATACTGGGGGATGGCGCGCCGGAGCCGCGCCACGTGGTGGACCTGGGGGGCCTCGCGGATCGCGAGGATCTCGCGAACCTCTCGGAGCGTGGTCTCGAGCAGGACCTCTGCGCTCAACTCGACGGCGCCTGGGTCTTGGGCTCCCCCCAACAAGACTCGGAGCGAGACCTTGCCCGCGGGCGCGAGGTCTGGGAAGAGCGAGGAGACGTAGATACAGCCGAGCAGGCGCCGTCCCTCGCAGCGTGGGACGAGGAACCCAAAGCCTGCGGGCGGGCCCTCTTTGAAGGCGCTCGCGTCGAACCCGAGCGAGACGACCGCCACGGGCGCGTAGGGAATCCCCCGCAGGAGTCCACCCAAGAGTGGATCGTGGGGCGCGAGGAGCTTCGCGGCCGCGTAAGAGGGCAGGGCCAGGACGAGGCGCTCGGCCTCGAAGCGCTCTCCGCCGGCGAAGAGCTGCCAAGGGAGCGACTCGCCTGCGGGCAACAGGCCCTCGACCGGGAATCCGCAGCGAAGGTGGGGGCCGAGGTCTTCGGCGAGGGCCTCGCTCAGCTGGCCGAGTCCACCGCGCAAGCCGCCGATTTCGCGAGGCGGGAATCCGCCGGCCTGCTGGGCGCGAATCACGCTCCCGAACTCAGCCTCGGCCCGGGCCAAGGCCGGGAACGCGCTCGCCAACTCGAGCTGCTCGGAGTCACCCGCAAAGACTCCCGATACGAACGCGTCGCACAGCGGCGCGAGCTCAGGCCCGAATCGCCGCCGGACGAAGGCCGCCACGGTCTCGCGCTCTCGGGGGCGGCCCGGGCGGAGGACTTCGCTCATGGCGCGCAGGAGGGGACGCGGGCCGAGGAGCCGGGGAAGGGCGCTCGGCAGGGCGTGGAGGCGACCGCGGCGCAACACGAACCGACGGTTGGCGGTCTCGCTCGGGGGACGAACCTCGCTCTTCAGCCCGGCCCAAGCGATCAGCTCGTCGAGGGCTCCCCCGGGAGGGGTCCGCCAACTCTGGGGGCCCGCCTCGAACGCAAAGCCCTCGCGGTTGATCGTTCGGCACCAGCCTCCGGCCTGGGGGCGAGCCTCGAGGACAGTCACGGGCTGGTCTGCTCGCGCCAAGGCGGTGGCCGCCGCCAGGCCAGCTGGCCCGGCCCCGACCACGATCGTCCTCGGACGAGCGGGCGGGCTCACTCGGCGCGGAAGTTGTGAACCGCTTCGACCAGGGCGTCGACGCTCTCGTGAGGCGTCTTGGGGAGGATCCCGTGGCCGAGGTTGAACACGTGCTGTTGGCCGTTGGTCTGAGCCAAGATCTCGTTCGTGCGGCGCTTGGTCGCTTCGGGGCCGGCGTAGAGGTTGAGCGGGTCTAGGTTGCCCTGAAGGACGCGACCCGGGAGGGCCTCGCGCGCTCGGCCGATGTCGAGGCGCCAGTCGATCGAGAGGACCTCTGACTCGATCTCGCCGAGGTCGGCGAGCTGAGCCCCGCCGCCCTTGCTGAAGTAGATCCTCGGGACGGCGTCGCTGGTCCTGGCCCGGACCTCGCGGAAGAAGCGGTTGGCGGGAGCGAGGCAGAAGCGTCGCCAGGCCGGCGGGCTGAGCAGCTCGGCCCAGGTGTCGAAGAGCTGGATCGCCTGGGCGCCGGCCTCGATCTCGGCCACGGCGTGCTCGATCGAGTAAGTCGTGATCAAGTCGATCAGCTTATCGGCCAGCTCGGGTCGGCCGAGGACGAGCTCCTTGGTGTGTTCGAAGTTCTTGCTCCCGCCGCCCTCGACCATGTAGCACATGAGCGTGAAGGGCGCGCCGACGAAGCCGATCAGGGGGGTCTCTGAGCCCAAGACCTCGCGGATTCCGCGGATCGCTTCGAACACGTAGGGCGCGGCCTCGCGGGGGTCGGGCGAGTGAAAGCGCTCGAGGTCTGCCTCCGTTCGGAAGGGGTTGCGGATCTTGGGCCCTTCTCCCGTCACGAACTCGACTTCAGCGCCCATGGCCTCGGCCGGGACGAGAATGTCGGAGAACAAGATCGCGGCGTCGAAGCCGAACCGCTTGATCGGCTGCATGGTGACTTCGACGCAGAGATCAGGCGTCCGGCAGAGGTTCATGAAGCTCCCGGCTGCCTCCCGAACCTTCTGATACTCCGGCATGTAGCGCCCGGCTTGGCGCATTAACCAGAGCGGGGGACGATCGAGACGTTCGCCGCGGCAAGCGGCCAGAAAACGGGGCGTGTCGCTCACTTGGCACCTCCAAAGGCGATCGCGAGGCCTTCGGCCAACGCTTGGGCTGTCTTTTCAAAGTCCGCAGTGGTGTGAGCCGTCGAGACGAAACCGACCTCGAACGCGCTCGGCGCCCAGTAGACCCCTCGCTCGAGGAGGGCTCCGTGGAGCGCCGCGTAGCGCTCGGCGCCCGCGCGCTCGATCGCGCCGTAGCTCCGCGGCGCTGGGTCTTGAAAGCTGAGCCAGAAGATCGAGCCGGTCCGCACGAGGCGCACAGGGTGCTTGTCGAGGACCGGCGTCCAGATCGCCTCAGCCTCGGCGCCGAGCTCGTTTAGGCGCTCAAAGCCGCCGTCTCGGAGGGCGCCCAGGGCGGCGCGTCCAGCTGCCATAGCGAGCGGGTTCCCAGAGAGGGTCCCAGCCTGATAGACCGGGCCGAGGGGAGCGATCACTTCCATCACCTCGCGACGCCCGGCGTAGGCTCCGACCGGCAAGCCGCCGCCGATCACCTTTCCGAAGGTCAGCAGGTCGGGCTTGATCCCGTAGAGCGCGGCTGCGCCGCCCGGTCCGAGGCGGAATCCGCTGATCACTTCGTCGAGGATCAAGAGCGAGCCCGCCTTCTCCGTCTCTTCTCGCAGGCAAGCCAGCCACTCGGGTCGCTGGAGCAGGAGCCCACAGTTGGCAGGCACCGGCTCGGCGATCACCGCCGCGACTTCGCTCCCGCGCTGGGCGAAGAACTCGCGCACGGCAGCCTCGTCGTCCAGCGGCAGCACGACTGTCGTGGCCGCGATCCCCTCGGGGACGCCCGCCGAGTCAGCTTGTCCGCTCGTGGCGAGGCCGGAGCCAGCCTTGACGAGCAGGTAGTCCGCGTGGCCGTGGTAGCAGCCGTCGAACTTCACGATCAAGTCGCGTTTGGTGAATCCGCGCGCGACGCGCACGGCGCTCATCACGGCTTCGGTTCCCGAGGACACGAAGCGAATTCGCTCCGCGAGCGGCTGGAGTTCGCGGACGAGCCGCGCCAGGCCAACTTCGTCGGCGTGGGGGGTTCCGAAGCTGGTCCCGAGCGCCGCCGTGCGCTGGATCGCCTCCACGACGGGTGGGGGGGCGTGCCCGAGCGCGAGCGGGCCCCACGAGCAGCAGTAGTCGACGTATTCGTTGCCGTCGACGTCCCAGACCCGCGAACCGGACCCACGGGCCATGAAGATCGGCGTCCCCCCTACGGAGTGGAACGCACGAACTGGGCTGCTGACGCCGCCGGGGAGCAGGTCTAAGGCCTCGCGGAAAAGGGACTGCGATCGCGCGCGCTCGTTCATGGAGAGCATTTGAACACGCGCTCGCGGCCGCGCGCCTGGATCCTGCACGCTGGGGTGGCTTCCCCTATCCCTCGGGGATCGCTTCGCCGCGCCGGGCCCAAGCGTCGACGGGGTCGAGGCCCAGCTCGACCAGCTTGGGGAAGACCTCGGTCTCGAGGGTCGAGTAGAAGATCGCCGCGTACTGAGTCGGGGTCAGGAGGCCGAGGTTGGGCGTGGTGGGGTCGCGGCTGATCTCGAGTTCGGTTCCGGCCAGCTCCGCGACGGAGACCCCACAGGCCGTGCTCTGTTCGAACCCCGCCAGCGAGGTTCGGAGCGTCTCCTGGAGGAGCTCACGCTCCGCAGCCCCTAGGCGCGGGACCAGGTGTGCGAGGGCCTCCCAGCCGAAGGTCGCGTGTAGGTGTTCGTCGCGGAGGATCTGCCGGGCGCAGCCCTCAGCGACTGGGTCGGTCGCGACGGTCGCGATCGCGTCGAGCATGGGACGCGAGATCGTCTCGCCTATGCAGCAGGCGATCAGAATCGCGCGCGAGGCCCAGGCCAGGAGCGCGGCGTCGTCTGCGTCTGGGGGGGGAGGCTTCCAAGGCGTCGTCAGCGCTGGCCAGCTCGCCGGGCCTGGAGAGAGCTCAGGCTCGCAGGCCACGGCCATAGCGAAGCAGAGTTCGGCGTGGCGGACCTCGTCAGTGATCAGTCGAGCCAAGGCTCCCAACAACACCAAAGGGGCCCGCGCGGTGGCCAGGGCGTGGGCGATTTGGCTGAACTGGTGGATCGAGCCGTGCTCAGCGCGGGCACGACCGGCCCATTGCTCCGCAGCTTCGCGGCGCAGCTCCAAGGGGTAGCGCTCGCGCTCGAAGCCCTCGAAGTCAGGCCAGGGCTCGCGACGAATCTGGGTCCGGTGGACTGCCGCGAGCCGATCCCCGCAGTCCCGCGCGAGGTCGAACAGAGAGTGCGCTGACGCCAAGCTCGGATCGCTCACGTAGGGCTCCAACGAGACAAGCTCGTCCGGTGGGGGTGACAGGGCACGACCTCGCTTCGACTCACTCGCCTACTTGGGCGGGCTGCCCTTGGGGAGCCTGGGGGCGGGCATCCGTTCGATGTGATTGGTGTTGACGTTAGGGGGCTCGTGTTCGAGTTCGGGGTCGATCTCGGGCGTCTCGAGCAGCGGGGTCGGGGCCGGTGTGGGGATTGGCTCGGGTCCCGGATTGACGTTGATCGGCCTAGTCGTGTCAGGCTCCGCCCCGGTCTTGCCAGGCTCCTCCCCCGTCTTGCCAGGCTCCGCCCCCGTCTTGCCAGGCTCCGCCCCCGTGTTTGTGGTCGGGCTCTGGGGGATCGGTCTCGGATTCGTGGTGTGGGTGGTATCTGCGGGGCAACCCGGGGCTCCAGCGAGGAGCGCGCCAGTCACTGCGAACTTGAGGAGGCGGTTGGGGAGGTCTGGAGAGTTGGTCATGCCGCAGACTGTCACTCGTTCTCGTTCTGTGCAAGCGCGCGGCCTCAGCCCGGGGGGGTCGGAGACGTGCTGGGCGTCGGGCTCCCCTGAGGGGGTGTGGTCTTCTTCGAGGGAGGGGGCTTGCCGGGAATCCCGTTCGGATTGGTCCGCATTCCGGTGCCGCCCGGGCAGCCGGGCGTGCCGGCGAGGAGGGCCCCCGTCACCGCAAAGCAGAGGATCCGTTTGGGGAGGGTGTTCGAGTCGCGCATGCCGAAGGGTGACGGAGCGCAGGTGTTGGTGCAACCGGCCCACAGTGCTGCCCATCACAAGTTGCGGTACACCCCATTGCTTTCGGAGGGGAGGGGTTTACAGCTCCTGACGTTGACAAGCCTAATCCCAGAGGCCGTCTGTCTCTCCCGGACAGCCGGGCGGGGGTAAACCGGGTAAACCCCGCACCCTACAGATCGCAATAGGGCCCCTCCGCAAGGCACCCGATTGGACGGCTCACAACACGCCTTGGTAGGGGGGTTTACCCGGGGTTTACCCCCGCCCGGCCCCCAGACCTTGCCGCTCGGCCCCTCTGGAGCCTCCCGCGCACTCAACCGTAGCTACCTCAGGAGCTGTAAACCCCGCCCCTACCCCCTCAAAGGGAAAGCAGTTTAGGGATCGAGGCGGAGCCCCTAGCGAGCGTCGCCCTTGTTGGGGTCAGTCACCCTTGACCACCGATAGGAAGTTCCCCTGGGCGCCGATCGCGCCCTTCTGCTTGGCTTTCTTGAGGGCCGCCTTCATCACCTTCTCTGCGTCGCCCTTGATCTGCAGTTTCGACACGTGCCAGATCTTCATCTGGCCGACTGACTTGAACGACTTGACCTTCTTGCTCGCCTTGACGTGCTTCAAGATCTTCTTGACCTCAGCCGCAGAGAACCCCTTGAGGCGAAGCTGATACCAATCGCTCCGCTTGGCCCCACTCGGAGACGCGTTCAACTTCTTGACGATCGCTCGCGCCGCCCACTCAGCCGCGTGCTCGAAGTAGTCGTCCTCGGCCTCAGCCAGGGATTCCTTCTTCCCTACTCTCGGCTCGGCGAGGCTCGTCTCTGTGCTGTCACTCAGAGCCGTCAGCTTCTTGTTCGAGGGAATCCTCCCTGTAGTGCGAACCGAACCGGTCGCTGGGTCGTAGACCGAGAATCGGCTCCCCATCATTCGGTAGCGACCTTGAAAGGAGCCGGCCTCTGGAGATCCCTCGGGGTAGGGGTCGAACTTCGTACTCAAGGTCAGTGAGACCACGAGCGCCCCCTCTGGGGCTTTCTGGGTCTTGGGGTCGGCAGGCACGATCTCAAGGCCACTCTCACGGAAGACCTCACCCATCACCGCTCGCACGCTGTCCTCAAACTGTGTCGGGTCGCCCGTCTTCGTCTTGAGCCGGAGCGCTAAGAACACCTTGAGGTTCTCGGCGCCTGCCTTCGGCTTGCGCTTGCCCCCACCCTTGGACAAGGCGACCGCCTTGGCACGAACTCGATCCAAGTCGATCTTGGCCGTGAACTTCCAACCAGATCTGCTCTTCTTGAACTTCTGCTTGGTGAGCAGGCTCCCGCAGTCAGCGATCAAGCCCTCGCGGGCTCTCCCCGCGATCTTCTTCAACAGCCCCTCCTCCTTGAGGACCCGCTCAACCGCCTTCCCAACGACGGTCCGAGCAGCCGCCGCCTTGTCCTGGTCCGAGCCAGACTTCGCGACTTCGCTGTAGGAGGTCTCCTTCGCCTCGCAGGGCAGCGACACCAAGAGAAGTGAGGAGAAGAGGGCGAAGATCAAAAGTCGGTTCATGGGGGCTCCGTGCGACGCGGAAGTGATCGATCGATCTATTTCGTAACGATGACTGTGTTGCCAGCCGTGCTGACCTTCGCCTTGAGACCGGCTTCCAGCAGCGCCGCCTCGACGACTTTCCGCCCCTCGCCCGCGATCTTCATTTTCGCGACCTGGAAGGCGCCGACTTTCCCGACTTCCTTGAACTCACTGACGCTCTTCATTGCCTCGAGCGCCTCGTGGAGTTCGAGGACCTCCTCTTCGCTGAAGCCCTTGAGGCGAACCTGGTAGGCCACACTCGGGGCTGGGAGGGCCCTCAGTTGCTTGACGATCAAGCGCGCGAGCCACGTGCCGACGTGCTCGGCGTAGTCTCCCTCGACGACGTCCAGGGGCGTGTTCTTGCGGACGTTCGGCTCAGCCAGCCCTTGCTCGTTGCTGTCCTCGAGCTCAGTCTTGCTGCTCTCTGAGCGCATCCGCCCTCGGATTCGAACTGCGTCGGCGGCCGGGTCGTAGACCTGGTAGGTGGTCCCAGTCAACCGATAGCGCCCTTTGTATGCGCTGGCCATTGGCGTCTTGGGCGGGGAGGGCTCAAACTTGATCCCGAGTCGAATCGTGATCCGCAAGGCGTTCGCCGGGGCCTTCTTTGGGTCGCCTTCCAAGAGGACATGACCGCTCCTAGCGAGAGCCTTCCCCAAGGCTGTGCGCACGAGGGCGCGGAGCGTGTCGGTCTCGCTGCCGGCCTTCCGGCCGATCAGCTCGATCGTGGCCGTGAACTTGAGCCCCTTGAGCCCAGTGACCTTCTTGGCCGCAGCCAAGACCTTCTTGCGAACCAACTCGAGGTCGAGCCGGGCGCTGTATCTCCATCTGCCGCGCCGCTCCTTGAACCTCGCACGGGTCAGGAGGCTCTCGCACTCCGCGATCAGCGCCTCGCGGGGCTTTCCCTGGACTTTGTCGAACAGCCCTTCCTCCTTGAGGATCAAGTCGACGGCCTTGCTGAGCACGTGCTTGATCGCCGTGGCCTTGTCCTTTTCGGAGCCCGACTTGGCCCTGGCGGTGAAGGCCCGCTCCTTGGCCACGGCTGGGGAGGGCGCCAAGAGCGCGAGGGAGGAAACGACCACGAGGCAGACGAGTCTGTGCATGAGGGCTCCGTTCGAGGCGCGAGGCTAACCAGCCCAAGAAGCGGGCGCCAGCCGACCTCGCGCTCCTGGAGCCTTGTGACCCTTCTCCGACTTGCCATCTCCGAGCAGCCATGCAGAATCCGGCTCCTCCAGGGAGGCACTCATGATCCGTTCCCGCATTGCCCCGCTTGTTCTCTGCGCCGTGGCGCTCCTCACGACCGGCTGCCCCCCCGCAGACGGAGGAAAGACCGACGACGGCGACTACTCAATCATCGTGGGCGGCGACGGAGTCTTTAGCCCCGACTACGTCAAGCTCGCCGAGGGCGCGGCCGAAGGGTCGTACATCATTACGCCCTATATCAACGACACGAGCTCGCCTGGGATCAAGGCCTTCTCGGAGGCGTTTATTGCCGAATACAAGCAAGAGCCCGACGCATGGGCCGCCTTGACCTATGACGCGGTCGGCACGATCGCGGTCGCAATCGAGAAAGCGGGTAAGCCCGACCGGAAGGGTATCCGCGACGCGCTCGCTGCCATGAACAGTAAGGAGACCGGCTACCCGGGCGTGACCGGGGTCACGTTCTTCGACAAGAACGGCGACTGCGCCAAGCCAGCCCTGATCGCAGAGGTCAAGGGAGGCAAGCTGACAAAATCAGCCACCCAGATCGACACCAGCTCAGCCGGGGAAGCCAAGGCGGGCGGTGACAAGGCTGCCAAGAAGGCCGAGGGAGAGCCGATCGTGATCGGGGTCGCAGGCCCCTTCACGGGAGGAGGGCAGAAGTACGGCGAAATGATCAAGGCCGGCGCCAAGCTCAAGCTGGCCGAGCTCAACGCCGCGGGTGGCGTCCTGGGTCGTCCCCTCAAGATCGTGTGGGGCGACGACGAGAGCACCAACTCCAAGGCCGTCAATGTCGCCAACGACTTCGCCGCCCGGCCCGAGCTCTGCGCCGTCGTGGGTCACTTCAACTCGACCTGTTCCCTCGCCGCCAAGGCGATCTACAAGGCCGCAGAGATCCCGGCGCTGACACCAGGCTCAACCAACGTCAAGGTCTGCGAGGGTTCGGACTGGTACTTCCGCAACCTCTACCGAGACGACTTCCAAGGCTTCATTTGCTCCGACTTCATCACCAAGAGCCTCAAGAAGAAGACCTGCGTCGTCTTCTTCGACGACGACGACTACGGCACGGGCCTCAAGACCTTCTTCGAGCAACGCGCCAAAGAGACCGGTCTCGAGGTCCTCGAATCGATCAGCTACGACAAGAAGAGCGTGACCGAGTTCACCTCGCTCGTCACCAAGGCCAAGTCCAAGGCGCCTGAGGTGATCTTCATTGCCGGCAACTACAAGGAAGCTGCCCTCATTGCGAAGGCTTGCAAGAAGGCTGGCCTGACCAAGTAGCGGCGGCAACGCACGCTCAAATGCTCTTCCTCGAATACACGCTGAACGGCCTCAACACCGGGATTCTGTACGGGCTGATCGCGATCGGCTACACGATGGTCTACGGGATCATCCAGCTGATCAACTTTGCCCACGGCGAGATCTGCATGCTCGGGGCGATGGTCACGGCGACCTTCCTCGGCTGGGCGTTTGGGGTCGACGCGATCGCGATCCCCGCCGCTGGATTCGTAGTGTTCATGACCCTGGCTGCGCTCATGGACGGCGGTTTTGGGATCCTTCTGGACAAGATCGCCTACAAGCCTCTCCGAGGCAGTTCCCGACTTTCGGCGCTGATCACCGCGATCGGAATGAGCCTCCTGCTCCAGAATCTGGCCGTCATGATCTGGGGTGCAGGAGCCAACACGATCAAGGTCCCCGAAGGCTATACCTCAACCGCGATCCTCCAGATTGGGGGTCGACTCGGGATCCGGATCACGTTCTTCCACATCTCGATTTGGCTGTTCACGATCGCCTCCATGTCTGGGCTGTACTTCCTAGTTCAGAAAACCCGCTTCGGCATGGCAATGCGTGCCACGGCCCAAAACCCGACCGCCGCCTCCCTGATGGGCGTGCGCCTCGACAAGGTCGTTGCGACGACCTTCTTCGTAGGGTCCTTCTTGGGCGCAATCGGAGGGGTCGCGGTCGCAATCAACAAGGGCAGCTTCGACTATCAAATCGGCCTCTACATTGGCCTGGTCGCCTTCGCGGCGGCCGTCCTGGGGGGCATTGGCAGCATTCCGGGAGCCATGCTGGGCGGGATCATTATCGGCGTCGTCGAGGCTTGGGCTGCGGGCTACCTCTCGGAGATCCCTCACCCCCTCGTGGAGGGGGGAATCAGCACGGGATACAAGGAGGCGGTTGGATTCACAGTTCTGATCTTGATTATTCTCCTCCGGCCCCAAGGGCTATTGGGCTCTCGAGGAGGGGATCGGGCATGACCCTGCCCCGCAAGGAGACCCGGTTTCTCCTGATCGCGCTCGTGGCGCTCCTCTTGCTCCCCTTCGCGACCATGCTCCTGGGGGATCGGGCCTGGCTCCTGAGCCTCTCCGTTGGCAGTTATTGCCTGCTCTACATGATCAACGCCCAGGCGCTCAACGTTCAGGTTGGCATGACTGGACTCCTCAACCTGGGTCCGATCGCGTTCGTGGGACTCGGCGCCTACACGGGCGCACTCATGTTGACCGCCGGTGACAATGCCCTGATTGGGTTCTACGCTGGGTTCGTTCCGGAGCTAAGCGGACACCTCCGCTGGGTCCTGTTCTTCCTCGACCCAAACTTCCTCGCCTACCTGACCGTGATTCCGGTAGCGATCGTGCTCTCGATGCTCCTGAGCCTGCTGCTCGGTCTCCCAACGCTCAAGCTCTCCGGCGACTACTTCGCGATCGTGACGCTCGGGTTCGCCCAAATTTTCTACCTCGTGGTCAAGAACGAGGCCTGGCTAACCAAGGGCTCCGCCGGCGTAACCGACGTCCCCGCCCTGTTCTCGTTCTGCACTGGACCGAACAGGATCGAGTTCTTCAGTCACACCGCGCACTACTTCTTTGGCGTCGCTGTCTTGGCGGTCTGTCTCTACGTCGTCGTCCGGCTCCGCGACAGCTACTTGGGGCGCGGCCTCCTCGCAGTCCGAGACAACGAGCTGGCTGCTCAGAGCAACGGCGTCAACGTTGCCAAATACCGAATGCTCTCGTTCATGGTCTTTAGCGCCCTGGCCGCGTTAGGGGGCGTCGCAATGCTGGCGCGAGCGAAGTTCGTCTCACCCAACGACCTGAACTTCATGGAGTCGATCCTATTCCTGTGCTGCGTTGTCCTGGGAGGGATGGGCTCTGTTCGCGGCGTGCTCCTCGGCGGAATCGCGCTCGGTGCCCTGGGCGAAGTGATGCGAATCGGCCTCCCAGTGGTATCTGAGACGATCGGCTACGAGATTCCTGCCCAGGTCCGCTACGTCCTGTTCGGCATGATCTTGATCCTCGTGATGCGCTATCGCCCCAACGGGATCCTGCCCGTCGCCGCCGAAGAGCACGCCGGCGGGCTCGAAAAGCTCGGCGCCCACCGCGACGCCGAGCCGACTTTCTTCAAGCTCGGGACGAAGGGCTAGCGCGTGGGTGCTGTCCTCGAACTGCGTGGCCTGACCAAGCACTTTGGCGGCGTGAAGGCCGTCCAGAGCGTCGATATGAAAGTCGAGCCGGGCTCGATCACGGCTTTGATCGGCCCCAACGGAGCAGGCAAGACGACCTGCTTCAACATGATCACGGGTCACTACGTCCCGACCGCGGGAGACTTGATCTACCGCGGGGGTGAAGCTGAGGAGCGCCTCAACGGCCTTCGCGCCGACCAGATCGCGAAGCTCCGGATCGCGCGGACCTTCCAGAACATTCGCCTCTGCCCCGAGCAGACGGTGCTCGACAACGTCCGGATCGGGTTCCACACCCGCAGCCGCTCGGCCCCCTGGCAAGTCCTGCTCAATACGCCCTCGTTCCGCGCCGAAGAGGCCGAAATGACAGCCTCGGCGCGTGCGTTCCTAGAGTTCGTCGGCCTCGACGCGAGCCAGGAGACCGGGATCGAGGCCCTCCTCGCCGACTCGCTCCCTTACGGCGACAAGCGGCTCCTCGAGATCGCCCGCGCGCTGGCGAGCAACCCCTCGCTCTTGCTCCTCGACGAGCCCGCGGCCGGCATGAACCCCCAGGAGACCGAGACCCTAATGGACCTGATCCGCAAGGTCCGGGACCACGGGATCACGGTCTTCCTGATCGAGCACGACATGAAACTCGTGATGGAGATCTCGGACTACGTCGTCGTGCTCGACCACGGCGAGAAGATCGCCGAAGGAAAGCCCGCGGAGGTCCGCGAGAACCCGAAAGTGGTCGCGGCCTACCTCGGGCAGGAGGAGAGCGATCGCCGGAGCGAGCGCTTGACCAAGGTCAAGCTCGAAGAGTCGGGCGCGGACCCCGCGCCTGAGACCAGCGCGTCGGGCGGCGAAGCGACGGAGGCCTCACCCGACGCCGTCGACGGCCCGACCGACGAGGAGACCCCGTGAGCACGCCTCTGATCGAGTTCAAGGGCGTCAAGACGGGCTACGGCCAAATGGAGGTCCTCCACGGGATCGACCTCCACGTCGATCAGGGCGAGATCGTGACCCTGATCGGGAGCAACGGCGCAGGGAAGACCACGACGCTGATGACGCTCTCGGGAGTCAACAAGGTCTGGGAGGGCGAGATCTGGTACGAGGGCGCCTGCCTCAACGGCGTGCCCCCCCACGAGATCGTGGCCCGCGGGATCTGCCATGTCCCCGAAGGACGTCAGATCTTCCGCGACCTGACCGTCGAGGAGAACCTCCGCCTGGGCGCCTATCTCCGCAGCGACCAAGCCGCGATCCAAAAGGACCTCGAGCACTCGTTCGACATGTTCCCGATCCTGCGGGAGCGCTCGTTTCAGCTCGGCGGGACCCTGTCGGGCGGCGAGCAGCAAATGCTCGCGATCGCGCGCGGGCTGATGGGCAAGCCCAAGGTCCTGCTCCTCGACGAGCCGAGCCTCGGGTTGGCGCCGCTGATCGTGGCTGACATTTTCGAGACGGTGAAGCGGGTCAACAAGGAGGAGGACGTGACGGTCGTGCTGGTCGAGCAAAACGCCAACTTGGCGCTCAAGACCGCCAACCGCGGCTACGTTCTCGAGACGGGCACGATCACGCTCAGCGACGACGCAGACAAGCTCGCGAACAACCCCAAGGTTCGGGAAGCCTATCTCGGCGGATAGCACGGCCTTGGCTCGGACATGGGTTCCACGCGAGCCTGATCATGAGGCGGTAGGCTTGTCTTGTGGAGACCCCAACCCAAATCGGTCGATACGTCGACCTGCAAGTCCTCGGCGCAGGCGGCATGGGGACTGTGTTCCTCGGCCAAGACCCAGAGCGCGGGACCCCCGTCGCGATCAAGGTCCTTCACGAGCAAGACCCCGAGACCCTGCTTCGCTTCAAGCGAGAAGCCGAGGCCATGGCTCGAATCCGAGACCCCCACGTGGTGAAAGTCCTCGACGCGGGCGTCTCGGAGCTGGGCCCCTACCTGGTCTTGGAGTACTGCCCTGGAGCTGACCTCAAGAAGATCCTCGAGGAGCGGGGCCCGCTGGCTCCCTCCGAGGCGGCGGCGCTCGTGGGCGGCGTCTCACGCGGCGTCGCCGCAGCGCACGCGGCGGGCGTCTTTCACCGCGACCTCAAGCCGGCAAACGTGCTCGTCGACGCGGACAATCGTCCCAAGGTCACTGATTTCGGAATCGCGAAGACCCCCCGCGGCCTCGGCGTCGTATCGCTGACGCAGAGCGGTGTGATCCTCGGCACGCCGGCCTACATGTCGCCGGAGCAGTTGACGGACGCCCGGGAGGTCGACGCCCGGAGCGACGTCTATGCGCTCGGGGTGATCCTCTACGAGTGCCTGGCTGGGCGCGCTCCCTTCCAGGCTCCGACCAAACACGCCCTGATCGCCCGGATCGTCGAAGGAGACCCCGACCCGCTCCCGAGCGATCTCCCCCCCGAACTCGTCGAGGTCGTGACTTGCGCCATGGCGCTCGACCCGGCCGATCGCTTCTCCAGCGCGGAGGTCCTGGCCGAGTCCTTAGCGGAGTTCGTCGCGTCGAGCAGCAGAGGCCACAAGACCCCGCCGGCCTTCATAGCGCTCGCCACCCTCGTCGCGCTCCTGCTCCTAGCGCTCGTGGGACTGCTTTGGCCTCAGCCAGACCTCGCCGTCTCCGCCACCCCCCTCGCGAGCCAAAGCTCCCCCGCGAGTTCGGCTCCCCTCGGCTCCGCGAACCCGACCTCCCCCGCGAGTCCCGCGAGTTCGGCTCCCCTCGGCTCCGCCCAGGAGACGGTGTCTCAGCACGCCAAGCTCGCCGACCCGAACGCGGTGGCCCTCAAGCTCACCGGCGCCTTTGAACGGGGCGACCTCGAAGCCCTCGCCAAGTGGCTCCCGGGTGGCCTCGAGCTTGGAGTTCGAGAGGCCCACGAATTGACCGCTCGCCTCGAACGCATGAAGCGATCCCCAGACATGGACAAGTGCGCAGAGCACTACCGAATCGCGGCCGACCTCGGCAGCTACGAGGGGCTGTGCGGATACGCCCGCTGCCTCGCCCTTGGGAGCGGAGTTCCCAAGGACAGGGCCGCTGCGAGAGCCTGCCTGGCCCGAGCGGAGTCGCTCTCCTCGAAGGCGCCGGGAGTCGCCTTCGAGCGCGCACGCCTGGCGTGGATCGAAGGGCGCCACGGCGAATGGGAGGCCCTGACCCAGAGCCTCCTCGCCAGACCGGAGGCGTCTGCTCGCCGCCACCTCTGGGGAGATCTGGGCGTTCACCTCCAACGCGTCGCCCGGCGAGCCGATCCGGCCGGACGCAAGCTCGCCCGCGAAGGAGCCCTGATTGCCCTCTCCCGGGCGGGCCCGCGCGAGACCCTCAACGGGCAAGTCGCGCACGCCTGGGGGGAAGCGCTCGCAGAGGGGCAGATTCCCCTCCCGCCGGGTCAAGACCGAGCCGAGCGGGTTGCCGAGCTCTACGAACGCTCGGCGAAGCTCGACGACACGGTGGGGATCATTGCTTGGGGCACGGCCCTCCTCCTGGGCCAGGGCTGTCCGCGCGACGTCACTCGTGGACTCGAGCTGCTGGAGGAAGCGGCCAAGCGAGGCTGGCTGACCGCTTACGAGCGCCTCGGGCTGGCCTACCTCGAGGGACTCGACGGGGCCCTCGAGAAGGACGAGGAGCGCGCGATCCGCAACCTCGAGCAAGCGGCTCGGCAGAACAGCCTCCCGGCCATGCGGAGCCTGACGGAGATCTTCTTCGTGCGAGGAGAGCTCGAGGCAGCAGACCGGCACGCCAAGCGGGCTCATGACCTGGGGGACTCGCTCGGGAGTCTCTACTACAGCTATCTCCGTGTGCTCCTCAACAAGAGCAAAGCCGAGGTCACTCAAGGGCTCTCGGACCTGAGAGAGTTCGCCAAGACCTACGCCATAGCCAACGACGCTCTGGCCGACGTCTACACGGCTGGGAAAGTGGTCGAGGCCGATCCCATGCGAGCGGCCGAATACCTTCGCCGCGCTGCGGCGCTGCGGCGGGCCTGGGAGCGCGAGGAGGCAGCCCCGAGGTAACCGGCTCAGGCTTGGGCCTTTCTTACCCATTGGTACGTAGCGACTTAAGCTGAGTCGTCCGATCTTGGGACGGGATGGCTCTCCTGGGGTGAGAGGAGGCGCTGTGTCGGCTCTGGCCCCTGCGACTGCGAAACCACTGCCCCGCCCCCTCGCTCGCGAGTTGGGGGACCTGGGGCGTGGGCTGGCCTTCTTGGCGCCCAACTTCGTGGGCTTCCTGCTCTTCACCCTGGTGCCTGTCGTCGCGATCTTCGTGGTTGCGTTCACGACGGGCAGCTACGCGTCGGGCGTCGACCCCGTCAGCGGTTCGTTCTGGATCGACGCACGCTTCTGCGGCCTCGATCACTTCCGCACCATGCTGGGCGACGGCGCCTTCTGGCAGAGCCTGGGAAACACCTTCGTGTTCCTGCTCGCGGTCCCCTTCTCAATGGCGGCCTCGCTCGGGCTGGCCCTGCTCCTCAACCAGAAGATCCCCGGGCGCGTCGTCTACCGGACGCTCTTGTTCCTGCCCACGATCGCGGCCGGCCTCGCGCTCTACATGATCTGGCGCCAGATCTACAACCAGGAGTTTGGGCTCTTCAACCAGATCCTGAGCGCGATTGGGCTGTTCGAGGCCGGCCAAGGCCCCGACTGGCTCGGGAACGAGTCCCTCGCCAAGCCGGCCCTGCTCGCAATGCTCGTGTGGGTCGGAATGGGCGGGACCAACATGATCCTCTACTTGGCCGCGCTTCAAGACGTCGACGTGACCCTCTACGAGGCCGCCTCCCTCGACGGCGCGGGCGAGTGGAGCTGCTTCCGCTATATCACCTGGCCCGCGCTCCGCCCGACCACGTTCTTCGTTCTGACGACGAACCTGATCGGTGGGATCCAGATCTTCGATCAGATCCTGATCATGACGGGAGGAGGTCCTCAGGGGTCAACCAGCACGATCCTCTACTACCTCTACCAGAACATTTACGAGTTCGATCGGCTCGGCTACGCCGCCGCGCTCTCGGTCGTCCTGTTCGGGATCGTGCTCACCATGACCCTCGTCAACTGGCGACTCAACCGCTCAGCGCGGGAGGCTTAAGTGCAAGAGCCTACCGGCCGCCGCAAGCTGTTCACGATGATCGTCCTGACCGCGGTCGCGGTCACGACCGTCCTGCCTTTCCTCTGGACCCTGGCCCTCTCGCTCAAGCCGGCAGATCAAGTCATGTCCGGCGGGCTGATCCCCAAGCAGATCACCGAGCAAGTCGAGATCGACGGGAAGACCCACACGGTGCGGCTCCTGCGCCAACTCGAAGACGGCCGCTACCGCGTCAAGCTCCTCGAAGGGGAGCGCAAAATCGTAGACGTCCCAGGCCCGGTCACGGTCACCGAGCGGCTCGACGTCCGGTTCGACAACTACCCCAAGGCTTGGAACGCGTATCCCTTCTTGAGCTTCGGGCGGGCGTATCTCAACTCGCTGATCGTGGCGGTGCTCGTCACCCTCGGGCAAGTGTTCACGTGTGCGTTGGCGGCCTACGCCTTCGCACGGCTCAAGTTCCGGGGACGAGACGCGCTCTTCTTCTGCTATCTAGCGACGATGATGGTGCCTGGTGCGGTGACCATGATCCCGACCTTCGTGCTCCTCAAGAACATGCCCGACGTCCTCAACTGGATGTTCTCGACTGAGTTCTTCGCCAGGGAGTTCATTGGTGGTGGCCGCATGATCGGGACGGACAGCTACTTCGCCCTGATCGCCCCGCGCTGCTTCAGCGCCTATGGCACGTTCATGCTCCGTCAGTTCTTCCTCTCGATCCCCAAGGAACTTGAGGAAGCGGCGGTCCTCGACGGCTGCGGACCGCTCGGCGTCCTGCGCCACGTCGTGCTCCCGCTCAGCAAGCCAGCGATCGCGACCCTGTCTGTGTTCACGTTCATGTGGGCCTGGGGGGACTTCTTCTGGCCCTTGGTCGTGACTCGCAGCGACTCGATCAAGACGCTCCCGCTCCTGCTCCAGACCTTCCAGGGCCAATACGGCGCCCAGTGGAACCTCCTTATGGCCGCCTCCGTCATGGGCCTGTTGCCCATGGTCGGCGCGTTCCTCCTTGCGCAGCGCCACTTTATTGAGGGAATCAAAATGGGGGCCGTCAAGGGCTGAGCCAGCGCGCACGCTGCCTCCTGGCTAGGGTGCGGACGATGCCAGCGAGCAGTGAGTCGGGTCTCACGCCGGGCTGGGTGTCCAGGGGAACGCGGGCTTGGGCGGGCGCCCAGCGCGGGCCTGCTCAGCCGGAGGGTAGGGACAGTGGCGACAGCCCGCGCCGCAGCACTCCCCGCGAGCGCCGAGGTAGGTCGACGTCGGGGAAAAGAGCCCCGAAGCCGGATCGAGGTAGCCCGCCTCGCCCTCGATGCAGGCGGCGGCGTGGGCGGTCCACGCCGCATTTCCCAATCCGGGCGGAGGAGGTCCTGGGTCACGACTCATGAGCACCTAAGCTCGCCCGGCAGCCCTCGCTGCGCAACGGTCGCACTCAGGCAGGTGAGCGGGTAGGGTCCTGCTCAACCCGCGCTCTGCGGGTGGAGGCGCCCCGTGTTCCACGCTCTACAGCGGATCTTTAAGTCCCTTCGCGCGAAGGACGAGCGGGCCCAGCTCGCTTGGCTGTTGGTCCTGGTAATGGTCGTGCTCGCCTACGGGGCGATCGGGTTCCACTACACCGAGGGCGAGGACTGGGAGACGTCGATCTGGTGGTCGCTCGTCACGATGACGACGGTCGGCTACGGCGACTACTTCCCCAAGACCTTCGCGGGTCGTTGGCTGGTGGGAGTGCCAGTCATGGTGATCGGAATTGGTGTCCTGGGCTATGCCCTCGGCACTCTGGCTACAGCCGTGATAGAGCGGCGGAACAAGGAAGCGCGCGGCATGGTCCCTTTCACCGGCGAGAATCACGTGCTCGTTTGCCACTACCCCGGCGAAGACCTCGTCCTCGAGATCTTGGCCGAAATGCGTGCCGACACCGTCTGGGAGCAGCACCCGATCGTGCTCCTCACAGACCAGCTTGAGGAGATGACGCCCGCTCTTCGCGAGGCCGGAGTGATCTTCGTCTCGGGCTCCCCCTCTCGTGAAGTAGCGCTCAAGAAGGCGAACGTCTCCAAGGCCCGGGCCGTGATGGTCCTCTCGCGCGAGCCAGGCGAGCCCGCGACCGACAACCAAACGCTGGGCGCGGTCGTCACGATCCGAGCCATCTCGAAAGAAGTCTATGTCGTGGCCGAGGCCGCCTCGGCCGAGAACTTGACCCTGATCAAGAACGCCGGCGCCAACGAAGTCGTCGGCGTCGCGACCCTCGCAGCCGAACTCCTCGTGCAGGGGATCCAAGACCCCGGCGTGAACGGCGCGATCGGTGAGCTGCTGAGCAACACGACGGGCCACCAGATCTACATTCACCCAATCACCAAGCACAAGGGCACGTTCGGCGACGTCGTCGGGAAGCTGACGCCCGGGCGCTACTCCGCGATCGGGTTGATCGACAAGACAGGCAACCGCTCCTTCGTGCCGACTCCCGACACCGTCGTCGAGCCGGGTCAGAGCCTAATGCTGATCGGAGACGTGCGCCCCGATCCCGTCTAGTCGGTCCTGAAGGAGAGCCTCCGCTGCTCCTCCCGTGCTCGTGCTCGTGCTCGTGAGGGAGCTCTCGCCGGCGCTTCGCTCGATCTGGACGGATCGGTGTCGAGGGCTGCCTTCGGAGGTTGGGAGCGCTAGCTGTGTTTATCGGGCTGCGCCCAGAGTAAGTCGGTGGGTGGCTGTCTCGCCGACCGGGTCGGGGGGACGGCGGGGCGAGGGTACGCGAGACGGCGGCGGCTGCCCTGACGCGGAGGTTATTGGACAGGGGAGGCTCGAACCTACGGGCATCCCCTCACCGACTCGCGTGCAAGGTCGGCGGAGGCGGCAGTTCGCTCGCGAGGTCGGATCGCATGAGTCGGCGTTTGGCGAGTTCGGGTCGCGCGATTAAGCGATGCGCTACAGCAAAGCGAGTTTGTCCGAAGGCGGTTTCGTTGCTTGCGCGCTCCGCCGAGGCCGTCGGTCGCGCGATTCCCGTCAACGCACTTCGCGCGGGCGTTGCGTGGGCGTTGGGTGGGCGGGCCTGCGTGCTCAGACGCCGGGGGGCTTTTTGAAGCCGCCGGGCGGGATTTGCATCATGATCGTGGCTTGGCCGTCGTCGCTCATGGGGAGGCCGAGGTTGAACTCGAACTTGAGGGGTCCGATCTCGAGGGCGTCGTGATCCTCGAGCCAGGCGACTCCTAGGACGGGCGCTCCGTTGCGGCTCACGAGCTCGCGGGTCACGTTCACGAGCTGGAAGCCTCCGTAGCCGCGGACGATCAGCGCTCGCTTGTGGGGACCCTCGACCTTGACCTCTGCGTCTGGGGCCGAGCCGAACTGGGTCAGGTCACGGGTCATGACGATTGGCGAGCCGGGGCTGTTGCTGCGAACCAGGTAGCCCTTCTCCGTCGCTTGAGCCTGGCGAGTGGTGGGGTCGCGAGAAGCGCGGACCGAAATGTTTCGTCCGAGAAACTGGCTGGATGCGACGAGGTCCTCGACTTCGGTCTTGAGCGAGACCAAGAACTGCCCGACGCCGATCGTGTCCCCGTTGCGAACTCGACAGCGCGACTGAAGGCGAGCCCCGTTAAGGAAGGTCCCGTTGTAGGACCCTTGGTCCTCGACCCACCAGCCCTCGTCGTCGTGGTCGAGGAGGCAGTGGAGGCGCGACACGCTGCTGTTGTCGATCTGGACCTCGTTGTCAGGCAACCGACCAATTCGAACGCGGGAGAGGTCCACGTCGAAGCGGTTGACCGTTCGGCCCTTGAGTGTGACCACGAAATGGATCATGACCCCAGAATAGCAGCGAGATCGCGCCGAAGCGCGCGTGCGCTCGGGCGCGCTTTGGGTTCAGCCTCCAGACTGGAGGCAATCAGCGGTCGGAGCGCAGCTGAGATCTTGGGACTCAACGCTCCCCCCTCGGGCAACTCGCCCGTCAACAGGCGGTGAAGTGTGACTCCAAACGAGTAAATGTCTGCCTTGGTCCCCACGACCCCCTTGGGATCCGCCTGCTCAGGAGCGCGGTAACTCCCGGTCCCGGCGATCCGACCCGGCCCGGCACCCGTTCGCCCAATCAATACGTCCTCGCGGGTCAGAGCGAGCCCGAAGTCGAAGAGCGTACACCTACCGCGCGATCCCCGCAGCACGTTGTCCGGCTTGACGTCCTGATGCACGAGCCCGCGACCGTGCAGGTATTCCAAGGCCTCCAGGACTTGGCCCCCGCAGTCGATCGCAGCCCCCTCCTCCAGAGGCCCCCGCGCGAGCGTCTGGGAGAGGACCTCGCCCTTGATCAAAGGCATCGCCAAGAACACCCAGGCACCGGTGCGCCCAAAGTCTATGCAGGACACGATCTTGGGGTGCCGAAGACCCTTGAGGATCTGCGCCTCGCGCAGAAGCTGGCGCTCGGCCCTGAACTTGCCGCGGTGCTTGCTGCGCAAGACCTTCAGGGCAACCGCCGCCCCGTCCCGTTCGCGGCGAGCCTTCAGAACGATCGCAAACCCACCCCGTCCCACCTGAGACTCGAGACGGTAGCCGCCAAGGATCTGACCCAAGTAGAGCTTGTCGTCGTCGAGACCCACAGCCGTACTCTAATCCCCGAGGCCCCCAAACCGCCCCAGCTCCCTAACTCCCCTCTTTTCATTCTCTTGTCACGGGGCCGGAGCCGTGCCGTGAGTGTCCCAGAAGCGATTCTCTGGACTCCGCTCGCTTGGCTCTGGCGGTAGATAGGTCCGCTGGCCACGCGCTTGCACTCCACTCGATAGGTCTCGCGCTTCGGCCGACGGGACGTGGAGTTCACGATGTCAAACCTGATGGCAACCGCCCTTGCTTCGCCTCGCGCTTGCGCGCTCTTTCTTGTGTTCGGACTGGGGGTCACCGGCTGCGGCGCCCGCGGCGGCGGCGGACTGCCAGGCGCAAGCAGCACTAGCGGAGTCACGACCGCCGGCGTTTCGTCGGCCTCGAGCGGGTCGTTGTCCCCCGTGGTCGTTGGGAGCAGGAGCCGGAGTCGGCGACCCTCGCCGGTCGTTGCGCCAGGATCGAGTCAGCCGACGACCCCGAGGCAGTA
>JAESQQ010000939.1 GCA_016765095.1 Planctomycetota bacterium
CGCGGGCGGGGGTAAACCCCGCCCCTACATTCACTAGGGGACGTAGAAGGGAAGGACCATTCGCTTCCCGTTGCGCTCGATCATGACCGCGAACTTCTTCTGGCCTTCGAGCTGCTCATACATGGAGCGGCCGGCGTCAACGCTCCGCCCGATCGGCTGTCCGTTGACGGCGATCACTTTGTCGTTCTGTCGGAGACCGACCATGCTCGCGAGTTCGCTGCGGGGGTCGAGCCAGGTCACCTGATAGGCGGTCTGCCCGTCCTTGGTCTCGGTGAACTTGCCGCCGCCGCTCTGGACCGTGGTCCAAGTGTCATTGAATGACTGATACTTCGCGTAGACGAACTTTGAGACCTTGCGCGGGCGGTGATACGCGACGCCCGGCTGCTTGCGGAGCCAATCGACGCCAGGGAGGGCCTGATCCTCGGGGGCGACTTTGTTCGTCGAGTAATACTCCTGCGACTTCTTGATCCCTGCCTTCTTGACCGCAGCCTTGGCGGCGGGGGTCGTCGGGGCCTGGCCGACGGCGAGCCCTGCGATCGGAGCGTCGGGGATCACGACCGGGGCCATTCCCGGACCACCGCTGCGGGTCCGGAGGTTAGCCAGCCACATTTCGGTGGCGCTGTCGCTTTGGACGGCGACGTCGGGGACGCCCGAGCGGAGTCCACCCGGGAATAGGACGGCCAACGTGACCACGCCGCCTCCTACCCCCAGAACGGTCAGGAACACGAGGATCAAGATCAGCTTTTCCACGAACTCAATGCGCACGGGTCCTCCACGGTCCAATAAACCGGGACACGGAGAACGAGGCTACCCGCCCCCGGGGGGCAGGGTCAACGCCCGTTCACGGATCACTCGGCATGGAGAGAGACGCCGGAGCCTGGCGCCGGGTTTAGCCGCCCTCGCCTACGCCGTAGCCTTGCCCGGGGAGGTTCTTCGATCCACGATAGGGCCCGCTAGCAGCGCAAGGAGCTCCCTTTGGACCGTGAGCGCCAAGAAATCCTGATTCGGGCCGTTGGCTACGGTCTTCTCCACCGCGAGGACCTCGTCGACCTCAAGGACGCTGGGGCCTCGCGGATCGACGTGTGGGACGCGCTCTCGGCCTTTGGGCTTGGCCGGCAAGAGCGGGCGCTGCTCGAGGGAAACCTCGAAGCGCTCCAGGGCACGATCTTCGAGGGTCGCTATGTGGTCCTGAGCGAGCTTGGGCGCGGGGGAATGGGGATCGTCTCGCGGGCTTTCGACACGACGCTCAACCGGGTCGTGGCGCTCAAGCGTCTTCTGCCGCAAGCCGCCTCCAGCAACGCTTGGGAGCGTTTCTTTCGTGAGGCTCGCTTCTTGGCGCGCCTGGATCACCCGAGCTGCGTCAGGGTCTACGACTACGGAGTTGGCAAAGACAGCGAAATGCCCTTCATGGCGCTCCAGCTCGTGCTTGGCCGGACGCTCGAGGACCGACTCGCTGACCCCGACGCTCCGCCTTGGGAGGAGGTCACCCGCTGGGGTCGCCAGCTCGCGGAAGGGCTCGCAGCCTGCCACTCGGTGGGGCTCGTTCACCGCGATATCAAGCCCGCCAACGTCCTGCTCGAGCGCACTCGGCCCAGCCGAGCGCTCCTGGCCGACTTCGGGATCGCGTTCGCCGTCGGCGAGGGCGAGCGGCTGACGAAGCAAGGTGGATTCCTCGGGACCTATCTCTACTGTGCGCCCGAGACCCTTCGTCAACGCGGGGGCGCCCAGCCCAACCCCCGCTCCGATCTCTATTCGCTTGGGCTCTGCCTCTATGTCGCCCTGACCAAAGCCCACCCCTACGACGCCACCACCTTGCAGGGGCTCATGCTGGGCATGGAGCGGCCGATCCCTCCTGTCCGGGAGTTGGCCCCAGACACGCCGCCCTGGCTGGCCACGGCGATTCACCGCTGCCTCGAGCGAAAGCCAGAGAATCGGTTCGCTGACGCCTCGGAGTTGGCCTACGCCCTTGGCGGGAGTCAGTCTGCCGCTCGGGCGGTGGTTCCCGAGGTCGAGAGCCAGGGGGGCAGGCCTGGGAGATCCCGCTGGCCGATTGCCTTGGGCGGCTTGGTGCTGTTCGCCTGTGGGCACTTGAGTGGGCGGATGCTCCCGCCCTCTCCGGCTCAAGCGGTCGCGGCGGCCTCTCCCTCCCCCTCGGCTCTGCAACCCACTCCGCGGGCCGTGCCAGCCTCGCCCTCTCCCGCTGACTCCCCGCGCTCCGCAGCCACGCCAGCTCCGAGCCTCACGCCAAGCCCGGCGCCGTCCGAGACCCCCCGGCTCGTGCACCTGGGCGGAGACGAATACCGAAACGTCAAGGACGGGTCGATCCTGATCCGAATCCCAGCCGCGAAGTTCCTCATGGGTAACCCCCGCCCGACGCCTGGGACGCCAGACCTGAACGAGGCGCCAGCACACTGGAGGTCGGTCGAGTCCTATTACATTGGCAAGTTCGAGGTCACCTGGGGACAGTGGCGAAAGTTCTGCGCCGCCACAGGGAAGGTGTTTCGAGGGCGTGTGGGGGCGACTGACGAGCACCCTGTGTCCGGGATCCGTCTAGAGGACGCACGGGATTACTGCAGTTGGGGCGGACTCAGACTGCCTACCGAACCGGAATGGGAATACGCGGCCCGTGGCCCGAAGTTCCTCCTGTATCCGTGGGGAATGCGCTGGCTCCTCAACGGCAAGCGAGCCGCCAATGTTATCGATCGACTTGAACCAGGAGAGGACCGCGTCCTTGCGTCTACAGGTGTGTCCCCTGTAGACGCCTATCCAGAGGCTGCGCCTGTCGGCAGCTTCCCGCAAGGAGCGTCACCGTTTGGGTGCCTCGATATGTGTGGGAACGTCCAAGAGTGGGTCGACGCGGTCTTGGTTCCTTACCCCGGCGGCCGCCTATACGATGAATCTGAGCAAGGAGTGCAGATCGTGAGGGGAGGGAGCTATACGAACAGCGCCTGGACCGGTCGGTGTTCGAGCAGGGCGCTCGTGCCCTCGGGCCTCAAGGGCAATACACATGGAATGCGCGTTGCGCTAAATGTCCAGTAGTCGTGGGCTGCCAGTGTCCTGAGCGAAGAGCTTCGCGGCCAAGCCCTACCGTCGCCCGAGAACTTCTCGAAACCAGGAGGCCACCTATCGCTACGGCTTCCTCAGGACGATGTGAGAGCCCTGAATTCCCAGGTCCCCCTCCTCGAGCGGCAGAAGGTCGGAGTGGACTCGCAGATGGCTGGGAGGAGTCGTGTTAGCAACCGAGACTTCCTCCACCTGGAACCCAACCTCCTGGACGAGGCCCAACCACTTGGAGTGTCGTACGCGATTCGTGTAGTCCCGCGCGCTGTCACCCTCGTGGAGTCGATCCCACTCGGAGGTTGAGAAGCGGAGGAAGTCCCAACCTGCGGGGCCCCGGCCTCGGTGGTCTTCGTAGTCGATCTGGTGAACGGCGACGCCCCCGGGGCGCAGGATTCGCCAGCTCTCAGCGAGGGCAGCCTGCGGGTCGCGGACATGCTCTAGGACTGCGATCGAGAACAGGACGTCCACGGAGGCGGACGGCACACTCCGCCCGCTGGCGAGGCGGCGGATTGACTCCGCGTGACGAATCGGATCGCTCGAATTGTCGAGGATCGACGACACATCAATCTCGGCCTGCTCGCGGAAGTAGCGAATCGCGAGATCGTAGAGAGCTCGGTCCAGGACAGGCGGCCAAGGATCGATCCCAACGTAGCTGGACCCTGTCTCGGCGATCAGGGCGGCGAGGCAAAGGGAGTCCCCTGGGCCAAGCTCGCAGACGTCGAGACTCGGGCCGAACTCGAGGCCGAGCTTCGAGAGGCCCGCCTCAAGGATTCTGAAGGTGCGGAGCGCATAGGGCGCAAAAGCTGCACCGTCGCGCCAGTGCTCCAGGACGGTTTGGCAAAGCTCTGCCTGACGAGCCGTCCCACTTCGCGCCGTGATGTCGCTCAGGAGAAGAGCGAGGGTCTCCTTGCTATACGTCGCCTCACCCGCCCGCAGGAACTCGACCGCTAGCTCTGCAAGTCGTCCTGGGCCGACTGCCGTGACAACCGAGCGCTTGGCTAGGCTCTTGGTGAACTGAAGCGCCTGGGTCAGCCGTCCTGCGCGCCTCCTGGTTTCAGACCTGTTCATGCCTATCCCTTCCGCTCGAGGAGCGTCACACCGAACCGAGCCCTCCTCACAACCGCATTTCCCCCCGGCACGCACCGATTCCGGGTCACTGGCAACGGATCCGCCGTCCAGCTTTCATACGACCTCAACTACGCAGGAGGCGCATTCGTTCCTGACTATGCCTCCTGCACCGGTTTCCGGGAAACACCTACGTGCTCGCCTGGGCGCTCGAAGGGACAAAAGGCCGACCTGAAGAGTTGACATTCTTCGAATACGGCGGGGGAACGGGGCTCTTGTGTGCGCTGGCGCGCGCCGCTGGCATTGGGACAGTTGTATACAACGACATTTACAACCAGTCCTGCCAAGACGCCAAGGTGATCCATGCTGGCCTCGGCTTGGCCGCCGATCACTACGTCGAAGGCGACGTCGACGCAGCGCTCCGCTACCTGGAGGAGCGCAATGTTCACTGCGGGGCCATAGCCTCCTTTGACGTGATCGAACACGTCTATGACCTGGACGACCTGTTCGAGAAGCTGCCCCGCTTTTCGCGCGGGGGTCCCTTGCGGATCGTCATGTCCTCCGCCGCAAACGGCTTCAACCCACGGATTCGGAGCGAGTTGCTCGAGGTCCACCGGAAGCTCGAACACGAGGACCGCGAGCCGAAGTGGGGACAGAAGAAGCGCGACAGCTTGGTGGCTTACCGCGCCTTGCGCGAGCAGATCGTGCGGAAGCGGCTAGAAGACACCCAATCCAGCCTCCCTGAGCCAACGATCAAGACCCTCGCGGAGCGAACGCGGGGACTGGTCAAACCGCTCATTGAGAAGGCGGTCGACGCCTGTGTCGCGGGAGGCTCGCCGCCTGCGCAGCCAGCCCACCCGAGCAACACCTGCGATCCCTTCACCGGCAACTGGGGCGAACGGCTCTTCGATCCTCACGAGTTCCTGCGGATCCTCGAGCGGCAAGGCTTGCGCGGTCAGGTCCGCGGCGAGTTCTGCGAAGGCCGCTATGGGATCGCCAGCCGGGTCAAGGGTCGCCTCCTGCGCTTGGGCACCCGTCACCACCGAGCGCTTGGCCTCAAGGTAGCTCCCTTCTACTCGGTCATGGCGACCCGAGACTGAGCGCCCACCAAGCCCCCTGACCCTTGGCGGGTAACCACCTCAGCGTCTCCCGCGACGATTCGACTGGCAAGCAGGGCCGTTCACAGAGTCCCTCAGGTGGGTGGGTAACGGCGGTCACGGATTCGGGGAGATAACTCCTGCCGCCCGGTCTACTTCTGGCAGGGGACCTGACGAAGTTCGAGGAGCGGGACACCAAGCGCTCACTCCGGGCCAAGCAGAGCCGCTACTAAATTTAGCTACAGCCCATCCCGAAACAGGCAAGCGCAGGCAAGACCGTCGCCTATGGCGCTGGCGTGAGTGAAAGGCGCCTCGGATGTCCGCCTCCGGTACATGGCACCTGGACGACGAAAGAGGTCGGCTTGAGGAAGAAGCAACGCCTCGCGCAGCGGCGCGTGGAAGCGGCGAGCGACCGGGTCCTTCCGGCAAGCACGCTTGGAATCGACCGAGCGCTTGGCCAGGCTCTTGGTGAACTGAAGCGCCTGGGTCAGCCGTCGTGCGCGGCCCTTGTTCTCAGGTCTGCTCATAGCTATCCCTTCCGCGCGAGGAGCGTCACGCCGAACCGAGCCATGCACTTGCCGCGCCAGCGGACGCGGTGCATGAGGCCGAGCGCGAGGGGGTTTCGCTCGATCGCCTGGAGCCAGCGCGGATCGAAGCGAAGGTGGCGAAAGGGGAGGCGGTCCTTGATCCCCGGCACCGGCAGCACGGTCTTGAGATCGCGGTAGCCACGTCTCCGAAGCAGCGGGACGAGCTCGCTGTAAGTGGACTCCGTGAGGTGCGTGCCCTGAGAGGGGACGCGATTGCTGTAGCTGCAATCGAGGACCCGCGTCACGTCGGTCGGCCCGAAGAGGCGATTGGGAAGGAGCAGGATCAAGAGCCCACCGGGGCGAAGGACGCGCTCGATCGAATCGAAGTGGGTCGCGAGGTCTTGGGGAGCGAGGTGCTCGAGCACGTTGTCCGAGTAGACGACGTCAAACGACTCGCGACCGAGCTGGTCCGCGCTGAAATCGATCACGTCACCCGCCACGAAGCGAACCCCCGCCGGCGGACTGGGCGGAAAGCTGGCCTCCGACACGTCGAGCCCGACCAACTCTCCTGGGTCAAGCAGGCGCGCCACGCTGAGCAAAAACGCCCCCGCCCCGCAACCAACCTCGAGCAACGAGGCCCCGCTCAGCTCGCGCGCGAAGAGGCGGGCGTAGGGATCCTTCGGGTTGGGCGCGTGGGGATCCGCAGGGCGCTGGCCGTAGATCGCGTGCACTCGCGGGTAAACCTCTTCGTAGAGCGCGCGTCGCGCGGTGGGATCAGGCTCTGCCATGACGCGGGCATGGAACTCCTGCTCAACGGCGAAGGCCTCGACCAAGCGCTCGGCTGCGATCCCCGTCTCACGAGCCAACTCGCGAGCCCCCGGATATCGGCCCTCGTCGATCAAGCGCCCTCCTCCTTTCGATCCTCGGTCGTCGTCTTGGAGCGACGCGGGAGCTCGTCGGGACCGGCCTCTACGAGGTGCTCGAGGTAGATCGCTCGGACCGCAGCCACGTGCTCGTCGAGGGTCTCGGCGGTCCACTCGCTCGTGGGAATCGGCTCAAGGATCCTGACCGTCACGGTCCCTGGGTTGAACCGCCCGCCGGCCACCGCCTCGATCCCGCCCTTAATGATCACCGGAATCATGGGCGCGCCGCTCTGGAGTGCGAAGTGGAAGGGCCCCTTCTTGAAGGGGAGCAGCTTCCCGTGTTTGCTCCGAGTCCCCTCCGGCGCCACGATCGTGCAGTAAGTCCCCGTCTGAAGCTGAGTCGCCACCCAGTCCAAGAGCTCCTGCCAGCTGTCCTTCTTGTCACGCCGAATCAGCGGGTGCCCGCCCCAAAGCCACATCCAGCCCAGGAAAGGAACCTTCGCCAGCTCGCGCTTCCCGAACACCAAGCAGTTGGGGGGGGCGAAGCAGGCGTTAATGAAGAAGTCGAGCATGTTGCCGTGGTTGAAGGCATAGATCGCCGGCAGCTGCCCAACGTTCTCTCGTCCCTCGAAAACGACCTTGATCCCCATGGCCCAGAGGGTCCCGTAGGCCCAGATCTTGGAATAGATCCGGGTCACGTTGACTCGCCACCGGTGCGACCAAGCTCCCAGAAGCAAGGGGGGGAACAGAACCACGAAGAGCAGGATCATTAGCGAGACCGAGATCAGCGCTGTCCAAGCCTTGCGGATCATGTGGGTCTCCCTGAACTTGCCCGCCCCCCGCTGGGGACCTGCGAGTTTGGCACACCGAGCGCCGAGCGAGTCTCTGGCGGCGCGCTCACACCTAGCTCGTGAGCTGCGCCTTGAGGCCCGCGGCCGCGCCAGCCACCGCGGCGTCGATCCCCGCCACCGTCGGACCGCCCGCTTGCGCGAGGTCGGGGCGCCCGCCGCCCTTTCCGTCGACGTGACTCGCGAGGGATCCGACGAGCTTGCCCGCGTGCACTCGCTTGGTCAGGTCCTTGGTGACCGCCACGATCAAGCGCGCCTTGCCGTCGTCCTCGCCCGCGAGGACGACCACGCCTGAGCCGAGGCGCGCGCGGAGCGTGTCCGCCGCCTCACGGAGGATCTTGGGCTCTGCGGTCGGGACGCGCTTGGCGAGCAGCTTGACGCCCTCGATCTCCTGGATCTCGTCCTCTCCACCTGAGCCGCCGCCCGCCGCCAGCTGGCCCTTGAGCTCGCTGATCTCCTTGCTGTTCGCCTTGAGCTGCGCCTGGAGCTTCTCGATCCGCTCGAGGAGCTCGCCCGGATCGCCCGCCTTGAGGCTCTCCGACGCCCGCCCGACCGTCTCGGCCAGGAGGTGGAAGTGCTCGAGCGCGCCGGTCCCCGTGACCGCCTCGATCCGGCGAGTCCCACCGCCGATTCCGGTCGCGCTCGTGATCGCGAACAGCCCAATGTCACCGGCCCGACGGACGTGGGTCCCGCCGCAGAGCTCCGACGACTTCGGCCCGACCTCGACCACCCGAACCTCCGCTCCGTAGTTCTCCCCGAACAAGCCGATCGCGCCCGTCTCGCGCGCGTCGTCGAGAGACATTTCGCGAGTGCGAGTGTCCTTGTTGTCGAGGACGTGGTCCGCGACCCGGCGCTCGATCTCCTGGCGTTCTTGTGGCGTCAGAGGCTTGCCGTGGCTGAAGTCGAAGCGCAGCCGCTCCGCCTCGACGAGCGAACCCATTTGCGCGACGTGCTCCCCGAGCACTTCGCGGAGCACGTGGTGCAGGAGGTGAGTCGCGCTGTGGTTGCGCCGAATCGCGTCGCGGCGAAGGGTGTCGACACGCAGCGTGTAGCGCTCGCCGACCTTGAGCTCGCCAGTCAGGACTCGCCCGGTGTGAAAGTGCGCGCCTCCCGTGGGCTTCTGGCAGTCGCTGATCTCGACCGAGATCCCGTCTCCGCTCAGCGTCCCGCAGTCGAAGGTCTGCCCGCCGGACTCCGCGTAGAAGGGCGTCTTGTCGAACACGAGTTCGACTTGCTCCCCCTTCACAGCGGATTGGACCTGCTCGCTCCCGCTCAAGATCGCGCGCAGCTCGCAGCCCTCTGCGTCCGTCTGGTCGTAGCCGAGGAACTGGCCCGGGTCGGGGAGCGAGTTCGCGACGTGGAAGTAGCAATCCGCGACTCCCTTACCCGCGCCCGCGAGCGAGCCCTTGCCCCCAGAACCTTGGGTCTCCTTGATCCACTCCGCGACCGCGTCCTCGTCAAGGCTGAGGCCCTTCTCGCGCGCCATGACGCCAGTCAAGTCGATCGGGAAGCCATAGGTGTCCTTGAGCTTGCCCGCCGCGCTCGGAGGGAACTCACTCGTGCCCGACTCGAGCTCCGCCAGCGCGTCGGAGAAGTGCTTGAGCCCGTTGCGAAGCGTTCGGCGGAAAGTCGTCTCCTCAGAGGTGACCTGCGACTCGATCAAGGCCCGCGCCGCCAACAGCTGCGGATAAGGACCCTTGAAGCGCTCGACGAACTCGAGACACACCTTGTGGAAGAACAGGTCGCTGATCCCCGCCATTTCGCCGAACCGAATCGCGCGCCGCATGATCCGACGCAGGACGTAGTTCGGCCCCCCGTTGCCGGGCGTGACGCCGTCGGCCATCAGGAACGCCGTCGCGCGCGCGTGGTCCGCGATCACCTGGTAGGGCGCCTCGTCCTCCTGGGGACCCGAGACCCCCGCCAGCTCTTTGGCGGTGTCGACGAGCGGCTTGAGCAACTCTGTCTCGTAGTTGCTCTTCGCGCCCGCCATGACGCAGGACAAGCGCTCGAGGCCCGCGCCGGTGTCGACGCAGGGCTTGGGCAGCGGCTCGAGGGTCCCGTCCTTTTGCTTGTCGAACTGCATGAACACGAGGTTCCAGATCTCGGTGTAGAGGTCCTCCTCGAACTCAGGGCCCTTGCCCGCCTGACCCGCGGTCAGGGGCGCCTCGCTCCCGTTGAAGATATGGATCTCGGTGCAGGGGCCGCAGGGGCCCGTGTCGCCCATTTGCCAGAAGTTCTCCTTCGCTGGGCACTTGTAGATCCGCCCCTCGGGGAGCCGCGCCTTCCAGAGGTCGTAGGCCTCCTCGTCCCAAGGCGCCTTCTCGCCTTCGCCCGAGTAAACCGAGACCACGAGTCGCTCGCTCGGGATCTTGAGGACGGTGGTCAGGAAGGTCCACGCGAAGTCGATCGCGTCTTCCTTGAAGTAGTCCCCAAACGAGAAGTTGCCCAGCATTTCGAACAGGGTCTGGTGGCGCGGCGTGAACCCGACGTTGTCGAGGTCATTGTGCTTGCCGCCCGCCCGCAGGCAGACCTGCGAAGACGTCGCCCGGGTGTAGGGACGCTCGAGGTCCAAGAACACGTTCTTGAACTGCACCATGCCCGCGTTCACAAAGAGCAAGGTCGGGTCGTTCTGAGGGATCAGCGAAGAGCTGGCGACCCTCGAGTGACCCCGCTCCTCGAAGAACTTCAGGAAGCACTCACGGATCTCGTGCGCGCCCATGTGGGGCATATCGGTCATGTGTTCTCCGCGGGCTCCGCCCGCGCGCTTGAATTCAGTGAACCTGCGGCTTCGCTGGCCCGAGCCTCAGACCCCGGCGCGTGCTCAGCCTGTCCCCGATTCGCTAGCCAAAGCTGATTCCCTGGGCGAGCGGCAGCTCGGTCGAGTAGTTGATCGTGCAGGTCTGGCGCCGCATGTAGGCCCGCCAGGAATCCGAGCCGGCCTCGCGACCGCCGCCCGTCTCCTTCTCGCCACCAAAGGCCCCGCCGATCTCGGCGCCGCTGGTGCCAATGTTGACGTTCGCGATCCCGCAGTCGCTGCCGAGCGCGCTCAGGAATCGCTCGGCCTCGAGGAGGTCACGCGTGAAGATCGCGCTCGAAAGCCCCTGCGGAACGTTGTTGTTGAGCGCGATCGCCTCTTCGAGGTCGTCGACTTCAACGAGGTAGAGGAGGGGCGCGAAGGTCTCGGTCTGGAGGATCTCCATGTCCTTGGTCGCCTTGACGATCGTGGGCAGAACGAAGTTGCCCTCCGCGCAGGCGCCTTCGGTGTAGACCTCCCCGCCCACGAGGACCTCGCCCCCTTGGCTCTTGGCGGTCACGATCGCGCTCATCATTTGCTCGACGGCGAGCTTGTGCACGAGCGGCCCGACCAAGGTCCCCTCGTCGAGGGGGTTGCCGATCTTCACCTGTCCGTAGGCCTCGACGAGGCGCTCGGTGATCTGGCCCGCGACCTCGCTGTGGAGGAACACCCGGCGGGTGGTCGTGCAGCGCTGCCCGGCGGTCCCGACGGCGCCAAACAGGATCCCGCGAATCGCCATGTCGACGTCGGCGCTCGGCCGGACCACGATCGCGTTGTTTCCGCCCAGCTCGAGCAAGCAGCGCCCGAGGCGCGCCGCGACGACTTGGTTCACGATCTTGCCCATGCGGCAGGAGCCCGTCGCGGAGATCAGCGGAATCCGCCGGTCCTCTGTCAGCGGCTGCGCGACGTCTTCGAGCGAGCCGATCAGGAGCCCGGAGAGGCCCTCGGGCACGTCGTTTCGAGCGAGCACCTCTTGAGTCAGCTTCTGAACCGCGATCGCGCAGAGTGGCGCGAACTCGCTCGGCTTCCAGACGCAGGCGTCGCCGCAGACAAACGCCAGCATGGCGTTCCAGGCCCAGACCGCGACCGGGAAGTTGAACGCCGAAATGATCCCGACGGTCCCGATCGGGTGCCACTGCTCATACATGCGGTGGCCCGGGCGCTCGGAGTGCATGGTCAGCCCATAGAGCTGGCGCGAGAGGCCGACCGCGAAGTCGCAGATATCGATCATTTCCTGGACCTCGCCGAGGCCCTCCTGATAGATCTTGCCGGTCTCGAGGCTCACCAATCGGCCGAGGTCGTCCTTGTGCTCGCGGAGCGCGTCGCCGATCTGGCGCACGATCTCGCCCCGCTTGGGGGCCGGCCAAGTCCGCCAGACGTCGTAGGCCTCGCAAGCCTTGCTGACCACCGTCTCGTAGTCGGCCGCGCTCGCCTGACGAATGCTCGCGATCACCGTGTTGGTGGCCGGATCGATCGAGGTCAAGACCTCACCCGTGGTGTTGAGGAAGGGGCCCGCGGCCGCGCCCGGGCTTTCAGCTTCTAGGCCTAGCTTGGCGAGAAAATCGTGGCTGCTCATGGCGCCTCCAATGGGGCGCGCACACTACCAGAGGACCTCCGCCCAGCCGACCGTGGCGGTTGGCTGGAGGCGGGAG
>JAESQQ010000940.1 GCA_016765095.1 Planctomycetota bacterium
GAGCGCGGGGGGCTGGCCTGGGGCGGGTGGGTTCTCGTGCCGCTGAAGCTCCATCTCCTCCATGAAGGCCTGGTGACTCGTCCCGAACATGAGCGGCACGCTCGGGCCGTAGACGTCGGCGTCGAGGAGGCCGACGCTCGCGCCCGCTTTGGCGAGGCCGATCGCGAGGTTGGCCGCGACCGTCGACTTGCCGACGCCTCCCTTGCCGCTCCCGACGGCAATGAAGTTCTTGACGCCCGTCGCGAGGCCCTTGCCCTTCCCGTCGGTTTGGAACGTGGCAGGCACGCGGCTCTCGAGCGTGACCGTGACCTCGCCCGAGAACCCGCTCAGGGCCTCCTTGCAGCGCGCCTCGAGCGCGTGCCGGGCGGGCGTCAGCGGAGTCGGCAGCTCCAGTCGGAACGAGCAGCCGTCGGTTACGTCGAGATCTCGCACGTAGCCGAGGGACACGATCGACTCGCCGTCGTAGCCGGGGGCCTCGACCGCGCTCAGGGCGTCTAGGGCAGCTTGAATGCTCATGGGGGGCTCCTCCCAGAGACCCTCGTTCGGGGTCCGCTGGGAGGCGGATTCTAGGCTGCGAGGCGGGACCCACCCACGCTCGGGGCCTACTTAATCCCGCCCTCGGCCAGGAACTCGAGGAAGACCTCCTCGGAGGCGTAGCCGACGTGGGAGGACTGGATCTTGCCCTCGCCGTCGATCACGTAGTAGGCCGGGATCGCACCTGAGGTGCTGTAGGACTCGACCATCAGGTTGGCGTGCTTGGCCTCGGTTGGGTCGTTGGCCTTGTCGATAAAGAGCGCGATTCGAGCGACGCCCTTGATTCGCGCCTCGACGGCTTCGCGAGGAATGATCTGCTTCTCCATTTTGATGCAGTTCACGCAGAGGTGCCCCGTGAACATCAGCAGCACTCGTCCCTCGGGGCCGGCCTTGGCCTTCGCTCGTTCGAGCGCCTCGAGGTCGGTTCGCCAAGCGAGCTTCCCAAAAGTCACCTCGGGACCACTTTGCTCCTCCATAATGAACGCCTCGACGTCCGAGGGGAGCTCATACACGTAGCCGCTCGCGAAGAACGCGGCCAGGCCGAGGAAGCCAACCCCAAACACCGCGCGCGGCTTGCTGACCGGGCGCAGGGGCGGGTCGTGGGGGAACTTGAAGGGGAGCCGACCGAGCAGATAGACGCCAGCCACGAGCGAGAGTCCGACCCAGAGAGCGAGGACCACGCCGCGGGGGAGAATGTTGAGCCAGTCCCACTGGACGTCGACGCCGCGCATGAACTTGACCGCGAACCCAAGCTCGACGAGGCCCATCACGACTTTGAACACCGAGAACCAGGAGCCGCTCTTGGGCATGTAGCGAATCGCGTTGGGAACGAGCGCCAAGAGCACGAAGGGGAACGCGACGGTGCAAGCGAAGATCGTGGTCGCGAACAGAACCGAGCCGGCTCCAGCCGCGGTCACGAAGAGCGAGAACACCACGGGCGCGCCGCAGGTGTAGCTCGTGAGCACAAAGAACAGGCCCATCAGAAAGAGCGACCAGAGGGGAACGGTCCCGTCGCTGTTCGTCTTGGCGGCCCCCGCTTGCATCAAGCGCTGGAGGGGCGCAGGCAAGCCGAGCTCATAGAACCCAAAGAACGAGAACGCGAAGTAAATGAAGGCGATCCCGAGGCCGAGGTTGACCCAGGGGTTGGTCGCGAACGTCGTGATCGCGGACTGTCCCTTGCCGCCGAGGGCGAGCTGCACGAGCCCTCCGACCGCGACGAACGAGACCACGATTCCGAGGCCGAACGCGCAGGCGCGAATCACGGTCTGGCGGCGCGAGAGCTGGTCGCCCTTGCTGAACACCGAGACCGTGATCGGAATCATGGGATAGGTGCAAGGCATGGCGAGCATGCCCAAGCCGAGCAAGAACGCAGCGAAGGCGAGCTTGAGGAGGCCGAGAACGCTCGAGGGCTCAGGCTCTTTGGCAGCCTCGGAGCTGGGCGGCTGACTCGGAATGATCGTCGTCGAAGTCACCGAAGCCCCGCTGGCTCCCGTGACCTCGAGGTTGACGAGGATCTCGAGCTTGCCGGGGAGGCACTGGTTGGGATCGCAGGCTTGCCAGGTCGCCGTTCCGAGGATCGTCTGTGTGCCCCCCGCTCCACCCACGCGGACCTTCTGGGTCAGCCGAAAGTCCCTGTAGTGGCTCGCCACCGGCCCCAAGAACTCGTCGTTCTCGGTCTTTGGGGTCGGCTCCGTGGGAGGGCCTATGGCCTCCATGCCTGCGGGGAGTTGGAGCTTGAGGGCGAGCGGGCCGCCGTTCTTGGTGGAGAGGGCGTAGACGTGCCAGGGGTGGCCGACCGAGAACTCGAGACGCAGCTCGACGACGTCGCCGACGGCGGCCGAGGCGGGGTGGACGCTCGCCCGCGCACTCGGGGGACCCGCTTCGCCCTCCGGGAAGGGATCGAACTCGCTCGGGACGGGCTCTGGGCCCTCGTCTGGGTCCTCGACGAGCGGCGTCGAAGCCGGAGTCGGCTTGGGAGCTGGCTTGGGAGCTGGCTTGGCGACGGTCAGCGTGACGCTCCCGTCGAGAGTCTTCACCATCAGGCAGGTCTTTTCGTTGCAGACCTGGAACCCGAACCCGAGCGGGACCTCAAGGGCGCCGCTCGCGTCGGAGGCGATGCGAACCTTCTGAACGAAGCGGAGGCTCCCGACGTGAGTCCCCATCAGGGCCGAGGTCCCGTTGGGCCCCATGTAGGGAATGTCCTTCATGACGGGCTTCGGCTCGGTCCACTCCCCAGCGAGCGTGAGGCCCGCTGGAAGCTTGGGCGTGAGCGTGATCCCCGTGGCGGTGCCCTTGGCGTAGAGATACCAGCCCTTGGCGACGACGACGTCTGCCCGCAGCTCGACCACGTCCCCAGGCGCCGCTTGAGCGGGCTCGACGCTGTAGGTGACCCGCACTTCGTCCTTCGCGAGGGCGACGCTGGGCGCGAGTGCCAAGAGCAGCAGCCCAGCGGTCAGGCTCAGGAGTGGCGTGGATCGATTCAAGGAAACCTCGTTGCTAGCCCCAGGGGCCTGGCTTTGGACACGGCTGCTCTATCCGCGTCACGACCTGAGGTTACCTGAGGCGGAAAGGAAGCAGGGTGATTTCCCCTTTTGACCGCCTCTCCCCGTCGGGGGCTCCGAGCGTGTTCGGGAGAGGCTCAGCTCGAATGGCTCGCCTCGGATAAGCCCCCGAGTGAAACCTGACAAAGATCCGCGAGCCCCCGCTCTAAGTCGTTCGCGCCCATCACCTTCCAACGAACCGGTGACTTTCGAGGAGGAAGGCGAACCTGACTTCTCCCGAACGTTCACCCGAACATGTCGCTGGGTTCTGTTAGGTTCGTTCCATGTTCGGGTCGTCCGAGCAGGGAGACACCAATGAACCGCATCAACCTCACCTCTACTTCCCTCGGGAACCTCAACCCCCCGTCCTACCTGCTCTCCGGGTCCGTCGCCCTCTCGAGCCAGGCCAATCGCCTCTCGCCTTCCGCAGAGCCTGGAGAGCCCTCCCTCCAGCCGGGAGAAGAAGGGGAAGGGGTCCGCTGGGACCTGATCCGCCGCCTGCGACGAGAGATCGCTGCGGGGACCTACGCCAACCAGGATCGCTGGCAGCGCGCCCTCGAGGGGATCTCACGCGAGGCCAGCTGATACCGGTCTGACACCCCTTACCTCAACCCCACCTCAACACCCCACCCCTTACCTCAACCCCACC
>JAESQQ010000941.1 GCA_016765095.1 Planctomycetota bacterium
AGCAGCGCGTCTGGCTCGGCGAGCGCACGCCGGGGACGCTCGCGCGCCGGAAGGCTAGACGGCTCTCTGGGCGGCGACTCGGGGGCGGGGACGCTCTCGACGAGAGAGCCCGCTTCCTCGGGCGTGGGCTCCGGGTCGACCGGATCGTCGAGCGCCGCGTCCTCGTCAATCTCGTCCAGCCGGGCGAGGTGGGCCTCGATCTCCATCGCGTCGTCTGCGCTGAGGTCCTCGCTCTCCTCGGGCTCTACGCCGAGTTCGCTCGCCTCCTCGGCCGGGAGGGCGCCTGAGAGAGGGGCGCCTGAGAGAGGGGCGCCTGAGGGAGGGGCGCCTGAGGGAGGGGCGCCTGAGGGAGGGGCGCCTGAGGGAGCGGCGTCGCTGCTGCCCTCACCCGGGGGGCCTGGCTCGAGGGGGTCGTCCGGCTCTTTTGCAGCCTCGCTCACTGGAGCAACTCAGCGATCTGCACGGCGTTCAGGGCGGCTCCCTTGCGGAGTTGATCGCCGGAGAGGAACAGGCTCAGGCCGCGATCGCGCGTCGGGTCGGGACGGATTCGTCCGACGAGTACGTCGTCGATTCCCTCCGCCTCTCGCGGCGTCGGGTAGCGCCCCGCGAGGGGGTCGTCGACGACTCGCACGCCGGGCGCGGCCTTGAGCGCGGCGCGCGCGTCGGCCACGCTCAGCTCGCGTTCGAACGAGCAGAACACGGCCTCGGAGTGAGCCCGAAAAGTCGGGACCCGGACACACGTCGAGATCGCCTGGAGGTTTGGGAGCCCAAAAATCTTGCGCGACTCCCACACGACCTTCATTTCTTCTTTGGTCGCGAAGTCTTCCTCAGGGAGGAATCGGTCAATGTGAGGGAACAGGTTGAACCCGATCGGCTGGGGAAAGCAACTGACCTGCGGCTCTTCACCCGCCAAGATCGCGGCCGCCTGGGACCGCAGCTCTTCCATGGCTTGGGCGCCGGCCCCGCTCGCTGCTTGGTAGGTCGCGACGGTGACTTGCACCAGCCCCGCGATCGCGTGCAAAGGACCCAAGGCGACAACGAGCAGGATCGTCGTGCAGTTTGGATTCGCGATGATCCCTTGGTGCTTCAGCGCTGCCTCGGGGTTGACCTCAGGCACTACGAGCGGCACGTAATCCTCGTAGCGAAACGCGCTCGAGTTGTCGATCACGACCGCCCCGGCAGCGACGGCCCGCGGAGCCCACTCCAAGGAGGTGTCCCCGCCTGCGGAGAAGAACACCGTGTCGCAACCCGCGAGCCGCTCCTCGCTCAGGACCTCGACCCGGAGGGCTTCGCCCCGAAACGGAATCTCTGTCCCAGCCGAGCGCGGCGAAGCGAGCAAGCGCAGCTCGTCGACGGGGAACTCACGCTCCTCGAGAACCGCGATCAACTCGCGCCCGACCGCCCCCGTCGCGCCCACCATGGCAAGCGTGCTGCCCATGTCACCTCCAGGCGGCTATTTCACCAGAAGCTGCATGTCCTGGGGGGCTTCGACCCGCCTTCCCTCGAAAGGGCCCGACCTGATCGAGTCTCTGTTCCCCGGCGCGAGGGCGAAGCGACTCAAGTCTTCCCTAGAAACTGCTTTGCCTCAAGGCGCCCGCGATCTAGCTCAGACCGCTTTCGAAGGCAAAGCGGTTTTAGCGCTTCATCCGTTTCTCGACCCACTCGCGCTCTGGCTTACAGAGGAGGCGAAGCGACAGGAGGCTGATCGAGACTTTGTTCCACTCGAGGACCAAGCGGAATTTGCCCAGCTCCTCGTCTTCGGGGAGTTCAATCGCGCCCGTCTCCTCGGTGTTGACGAACGTCTTGATAAAGCGACCCTCACGCCTGACCTCAAAGGTCACGTCCGCCCGGCTCCTGAACTCGGCGATCTTGCTCGTGCCGTTGCGAGCCTTGATCCTTCGTTTGACGCGGAACTCGACCGCGCCCAGATTGCAGATCACGCGTCGGTTCTTCTCGCCCTCGAGAATGACGGACAACCGGCCGCGCCGATCGCCGCCGTAGCTCAAGAACCGAAGCTTGAGATCCAAGCCCTCCTCGAGCGGCGCGAAGAACTCCGCCCGTCCGTCGCGCCCGAGCAGCTTGAGGCCCTGGCGCTCCATCTGGCCGGGCGGGGTCGGCGTGGCCTCGCCGCGAATCAGCTTCCACTCCTTACGAAACTTGCGACCGTCCTGGAAGAAGCGATAGATCGGCTCGAGGCGACCGGTCGTCGTGTCGTAGCCGACGTCGTCGGCCTCCCGGAAGATGTCGCGACGCCGCGCCGTGACGGCTTTGACGCGCGCCTGCTCAGCCAGGGCCTCCTGGTAGCGCTCCTTGTCGGTCTTGGGACGCTTGACGCCAGCTGTCTGCGGGTCTGCAGGGCCCCCTCCCGTCACGACGGCCGTCTCGTCCGGCTCGATCCTGCGCAGCTCGGCCACGAGCGCGCTGAGGTCTATCCCCGCGTCGGTGCACTTGGCGAGGAACTCGAGCGAGTCCTTGTCGCTTCGGTAGAGCTTGATCGAGGTCACGCCACGCAAGTAGGCCTCGCCCTTCTTCCCTTGTGCCTTGCGGACCCATTTCCAGGTGACCTCCTCCTTGAGGTCGTTGAGGCTCACCGTGCGGAGCGCGCCGCGGAGGACGTTGATCGTGATCCGGTCGCCAGAGACGGACTCGATCGCGCCCGAGACCTTGCCGCCCTTGAGCGTCGTGAACGAAACCGTGGCGCCCGTCCGCTTGGCGAGCTCCTTGAGCGCAAGGGGCTGGAGCTTGACGATTGCTTCGAGGGCCCGAACGTGGACTTCTGCGCGAGCCCTGAGCGGAGCCGAGGTGATCGACTTCGCGGTCTCGGTCGCGAGGATGATCGCGGACTCGAGCTCCCCCTCCGTGACGAGGTCCACGAGCGTGGTGGGGAGCGAGGCGACTTTGGCCTCTTCGCGCTGGCGCTCGATGTCCGCCTCGCGTCGACGAGCGTCGCCGACGGCTCGCTCGTCGTCCGTCGCCTTCTTCTCAAGCGCGACGGCCTTGGTCTCCTCGACCTTGGCCTCGTCTTCGGTCAGGAACAAGTCAGCGCGGCGCCGGCGAATCTCTGCGGCCTGCCGCTCCTGTCCAGCGTCCTCGAGCTTGGTGGCCTCGACCTCGGCCTCGGCGCTTCGCTCCTCAAGGATCCCGAGCAGCTCGTCCGCGCGCTGCTTGGCTCCCTTCTTGAGTCCCCGAACGTGGAGTGAGTTCTCTAGGTCCCGATAGCCGTCGACTGCGTCCCGAAGCCGACCGGCCTTGGCGAGGTCGGTCAAGGTGCGATCAGCCTCGTTGTAGCGAGCCTCCTCGCCTCGGGTCAGTGTCGTTCGCAAGTCGCGCGCCTCGCGGCGAGCCGTCTTGCCCGTCGGGGTCTGGCGATACTCCTTCGCGAGCGCCTCAAGGGTCTCGATCCGCTCCCAACCGTCGCCCTTAAGCGCGCTGTAGGCGGCCTGGGCTTGGGCCTCCTTCTCGGCGAGCGGGTCCCGCTCCGCGACCTCTGGCTCGTCCGGCTGCTGGGGCTTTATCTGCTCGCCGCCTGAGTTGAGGAAGATCACGACGCCGATCATGATCCCCGCCGCCGCGGCCAACCCGATCGGAAGCCAACTCCGCTGGGGCTCTTTCTCCTCTCTCTCCTCCTCGGGGTCTTCGCGGCGTCGACGCGCGTAGCCCGAGCGCTGCGGCGCGCTACCAGAGCGGCCCCCTCGGCTGCCAGAGCGCCCGTCGTCATCGGCCCGCGGGGCTATGAAGTCGAGCCCGATCGGCGTCTCGCCACCCTTGAGATCCGGCATGAACCCTTGCAGAACCGTCGTCAGGTCATGCACGAGACGCTCGGGGTCCTGGTAGCGATCGGCGGGTCGCTTGGCGAGCATTTTGGTGATCACCTGCGCAAGTCCCTTGGAGACGTCTCGGTTGATCTCGCTCGCGTCAGGAATCGGCGCCTTGAGGTGCATGTTCATGACCGCGACTGGGGTCCCCGCCACGTAGGGCTTCTCGCCGGTCGCCATGTTGAAGAGCGTCGTCCCGAGCCCGTAAATGTCGGCCCGATAGTCCGCCCCCTTGTCGAGGGCCTGCTCAGGCGCCATGAAGTACGGCGTCCCCACCGCCCGCCCGTCACCGGTCAGTTCGCTGACCTGGTCCGTCCGCCGAACGAGGCCTAGGTCGAGGAGCTTGGCCTGGCCTTCACGCGTGATCATGATGTTTGCGGGCTTCACGTCGCGGTGGACCAAGCGGTGTTCCCAGGCATGACGGAGCCCGTCGAGGAGCTGAAGGACGATCTCCACCGAGGCAGACTCCTCGATACAGCCGCGGCGCTTGATCAGCTCCTTGAGGGTCTTGCCCTCGACATACTCCATCGCAATGAAGTGCACGTTGCCGGTTTGGCCGACGTCGAAGGCCTGGACCACGTTCGGGTGGTTGAGGGTCGCTGCGGCCTGGGCCTCAAGGAGGAACCGGGCCACATAGCTCTTGTCGCCCACGAAGTCGGGGTTGAGGAGCTTGAGGGCCACGATCTTGTTGAGCTTGAGGTGGCGAGCCTTGTAGACGGTCCCCATGGCCCCCGAGCTGATCTTCTCGAACAGCTCGAACCCAGCCACTCGGCGCTGCCCGCGAGACTCTTCCCGAGCCATGCGCTCGAGGGTCGCCCGGACCTCGTGCTTGATCTTGCGGGCCAGACCCTGGTCCATGAACCCGAGCTCGACACAGAGGATCCGAGCTTTGACCTTCTCGCCCTCTTGCTTCTCGAGGCGGGTCATCTCCGCCCACACGTCGTCTGCGTCCTGGGCCTCAAGGACCCGGCGATCGACGGCGATTCTCAAGAAGATCTTGTCCGCGGGGCGCGGCAAACCAATTCTCCACTCCGCTTGCGTCTCAAGCGGTCTTCCAGCCTGCCTTACTGTGCAAGTCTCTGGCCGTCCGCGCAAACCCAACGAGTGCGGATTTTTGAACCTAGCGATCCAGGGTGTCGCGAACCTCGGGAGACCAAAGGTACGCCAGGATCAAGGCGTCCAGGACCAAGGTCCCGCCGATTCGCAGCCGACCTGGGGTGTCGAGGAACACCCACAGCTCGGGCTTGGCGATCAGGACCAGGTGCGCGGCGTAGACGAGGTGGATCAGAAACAAGGCCTGAGTCCAAAGCCGCCCCCACCAGGTCCTGAGGAGGACGAGGAGGATCAGGATCACCTCGAGCATGACCGAGATCCCGATCGCGAGCAGGCCGAGCGGGCCGCCAACGTCGAAATCGGAGCCGGTCAGCTCACTGGCCTTCGCCGCCTCGAGGCCCCACTGAGCAAGCACGCCGCAGCGCTCGAGGGCGTCCGCCGCGAGAAAACAGACGATCAGCTTGACCAAGAAGGGGAGAGGTTCATTCCGGGGCGCAAGCGGCACGGAACTGGGACCGTAGCCGAGGGGTGTCTCCATTACCGCACACGCTTCGTGATCAAGAGGACGACACGATCCGCGCTCCGATCCCACGACCAATAGCGAAGGATCAAGTCAGAGTTCCCGTCGCTGTCGAGGTCCGAGATCAAGGGCAAGCAAAACTGATATTCCTCCGCGCTGGGGACCTCGACAGTCGTCGAGGCGTCCTCCTCGAGCTCCCGCCCAGCCAGCCCGCGATAGATCCCCAAGGTCGTGTCGTCCTCGCGCAACAAGAGGTCCTTCTTGCCGTCACCGTCGAAGTCGCCGTCGATCGCGACCACGACCGAGCTCCCGAACCGAACTCGATCCCCCTTCGAGTTGAGCGCGACCGGCACGTCGACTTCCCTCACGAAGTCCGGCTCGGACTCGAAGCTCCCGTCCGGGCGTTGGTAGTAGACGAGCATTTCGACGGGCACAGAGCGGCTGACGAGGACCTTGAGGATCGTCCACACGTTCACCTTGTCGATCCGGGGCAAGATCAAGTCGAGGCGCTTGTCGCCGTCGAGGTCGACGTAGTAGCTGAAAAAAGTCACGCCCTTGGCCCGAACCGTCAAATCCGGCTTGGTGAAGGCCTCAGCCAGGTTGCCCTTGTTGCGATAGAGGCGCGTCGTCCCCTGCCCGACGTGGGTCGAGCTCACGTCGACACGTCCGTCGCCGTCAATGTCCTCGATCACGAGCGGCATCGTGAAGTCGAGTTCGAGAGGGTTCTTGACCGTGACCGAGAACAGCTTTTGCTCGGGGATCGCGAACTGGGCATGGGCCTTGATCGGGAGCGCGCCCTTCCCCGGGCTCTTGTAGACGTGGACCGTCCCTTCGCGAGCCAATACGATCTCGGGAGGTCCCGCGCCGTCAAACTGACGAACCGCTGGGTTGGGGAACCAGTACGCCGCGAAGAGCCTCCCGCTGAGCCGATCCCAGCCGGTGTTCAAGACGGCCTCCGGAGGGGCTGGGAGCAAGACGGGAGGTGTGAACTTGCCCTTGCCCTCGGCTCGAAGAAGCGCGAACCCATCACGCTGAGGAACGATCAAGTCGAGCGCGCCGTCGCCGTCGAGGTCACGGAGGAGCTCCTTGCGCCGGACCTCCTTCTTGACGGGTCGGGTAAAGAACGAAGGGCACTTGGCCAACCGCACCGCGCGAAGCCCGTAGAGGAGCTTCCCGCGAACTTCGCGGAGCTGATAGGCGAGGATTCCGTCGCGCTGGAGGAGCACGATCTCTTGGCGCCCGTCGCCGTTTATGTCGCCGACGTCGAACAGGACGGTCCGAGGGTGAAAGCGAAAGCGCTGGTGGGCCTGCTTGCGCCAGCTCCCGTCGGCGCCCTGGAAGAACACGAGCACCTGGCGTCCACACACCACTAGCAAGTCGCGCTTCCCATCGCCGTTGAGATCCGCCGGCACGATCTCAGTCACGCGCCCTTCGGTCTCGAGGTCAACCCGGTCGAAGCGAAGTGCGGGCGGAGGACCTGCAGGGGCGTGCCCGGGCGTCAGGGCGCAGAGGGCCCCTGCCGCGATCAAGACCGCGCGCACACTGCGCCGAGTCACTGCGCGACCCCCACCACGCGCAAGGTCCGAGCCGCCGCGTCGTCGCCCGCGAAGGGCTCGAGGATCAGCTCGCTCTTCCCGTCCCCGTCCAAGTCGACGACGCGAGGGGGCTCCGTGCGCGGGACCGTGATCTTGACCGGGTTCTCGCTGAAGCTCAGTTCGACATCGTCGCCGTCCCGCTCGATCCGACCCCGGGCCACGACCAGCGAGCCGTCTGGGCGGCGCGCGATTTGGTCTCGGACGCCGTCGCCGTCTAGGTCGGCCGTGAAGATCACTGCCTGGGTCCCGCCCCGTTGCTGGAGGGACTCGAGCGGGACCTCCACGTCGAAGCTCACGTCGGGCTCGTCCTCGAACACCCCCGCCTTCCCCTTTCGCTGGAGGAAGATCAGATAGGTGATCGTGAGCGAGTCAGCCAAGACGCGCTTGACGTTGGTCAGCATGTCCATCCGATAGGTCGAGAGCACGAGGTCCTTGCGGCCGTCCCCGTCCCAGTCGATCAACAGCGGATCGGCCGAGATCCCCTTCAGGTTCAAGACCGCGTCTGGCTTGCGCTCGTCCCAGGTCTGGGGGAGGTCCTTTTGAGCCAGGAACAAGAGCTGCTGGGTCCTGAGGCTGCTAAACAGGCCGATCTCGCCCATCGTGCGAGTCGCGAGGAGGTCCGCTCGTCCGTCTCCGTTGACGTCCTCAAGGTTGAGCCGAACGCTCGTGAAGCCGCCCCCCTTCCCCCCCTCTTCCTCTTTACCGCGCGTGATCTTGAACGGGTCGATCCGGTCAGGACGTTCGGGAAAGGTCCCGTCAGGACGCTGCAGATATCGAGCCAGGCCTTTGGCGTTGACCGCGATCAGATCTTGGCGCCCGTCGGCGTTGAGGTCCGTGTGAACAACCCGCCGAAGCCGAAGCGTCGAGGTCAGGAGGCGGTTGAGGAGCTTGGTCTCGAAGGTCGGCCCGAAGCGCTGATCGATCTCGAGGCGGACCTCTGAGCGCTTGGTCAGGACCTTGTCCTTGTTGCCGCGCCCGAGGATCGCGTAGCCACGCTTGGTCGGCACGATCAGCTCCAAGAGCCCGTCGCCGTCGAGGTCACGGGCGAGGTCCCACACCGGGAGCCCACCCCGCTCGGGGTAATCGAAGAAGCCCGGCTCCTTGAGAATCTCGACGGGGGGCCCCTTGCTCTTGAGGAGCAGGACTCGAGTCGGGCAGAGGAGGGCGATCTCGGCGCCTGGGGCGGGGTCGAACTCGCCGGCGACATACGCGCAGGCGTCGGCGGGAACGACGAAGGTTCGCGTCGGCTTGGCGGCGAAGCGCTGAGCCTTGGTGCCTTGCAGGAACACCGAGAGCGTACGGGCCTCGCTCGTGGTGTCGGTCATGTGGGCCACGACGAGGTCTAGGTCGCCGTCGCCGTCCATGTCGGCCAGATCGCAGCCCAGCTCGTTGCCCGGGAGTCGGATCGTCCAGACGCGGAGCGGGAGGTCGTCCTCGCCAGCCCGGAGGTGACTGAGCCCAAACGCGGCGAGGGCCAACAGAGCCAGCGCAAGAAAGGATCGGGAGCGGAGAGGAGGACGCACGAGGGGATCTTACTGCTGGGCGCGAATCCCGTACGCGTTTTGGGCGCAGGTCGCTCAAGCAGGCTGGATCCGGTCGGAACTCCATCTGGCCGAACGGGGTGATACGACCCTCTGCAATAGGGCTGAGAATTGCGACCAGGATCCCTCATGGCGTATAGTCCGGTGCCACGAGGTCAGATCCTCACCCCTCACCCTGGAGACACCATGGCTCGATCCACGCGCCGCAAGGGACGCCGCGAGGCTGAGGAGGACGATGAGGAAGACGGCGACGACTTCGCCTGGCAGCCAAAGAAGAAGAAAAAGAGCAAAAAAGGCACGGGTCGAAGCGAGCGTCCAGGACGCAGCTCCTCCCGGAAGAAGAGCGCCCGCAACAAGTCCAGCGACGGCAGCAGCAGCTCGACCCGCAGCAAGAAGAAGGGCGGAAGAGGCGATTCGACCCGCAAGAGCGGTTCCACCCGCCGCAAGCGCCCCCCCTCGGACGACGACGACGACGACTTCGACTGGTCATGAACGGGAGAGCGTTGAATATTTCCCCATATAACA
>JAESQQ010000942.1 GCA_016765095.1 Planctomycetota bacterium
GCCGATCGCGAGCATCAAGGCCGGCGCGGAGGCCGTCGTCGTGCACCGGACGACGTTCCTGACCGCGGGTCCGCAAGCCCTCTCATTCCAGCTCGGCGGCGACGCGCTCCCCCTCGACGACTCACGGCACATAGCACTTCGGATCCAGGAGGAGCTCAAGGCGCTCCTCGTCGAGGGCGAACGGGGCGAGGCGCCGCTGAGCGGCGACTCGGCGCTTCTGTCGCTCGCCCTCGCGCCCCCTGGCGACGCGCTGAGCGGCGTCGCGCCCCGCGTCGTCCCCGAGGCCGATCTCGCGGGTGAGGAGTTGGCGGGCTACGACTCGATCGTGCTCTGCAACCTGAGCAGCTGGCCGTCTGAGCGTCGCGAGGAGCTCGAGCGCTTCGTCCGCCGCGGCGGCGGGTTGGCCGTGTTCCTGGGGGGACGCGTCGACGCCACCAAATACGACGCGACCCTCTATCGCGACGGCAAGGGTCTCCTCCCCGCGCGGCTCGGCGCACAAGTCGAGGCCGAAGCGGAGGACCTCCGCCCGAGCCTCGCTCCGCCCGAGGGGACTCACCCTCTGACGGAGATCTTCCGAGGCGAGCGCAACCCCTTCCTGAGCCGCGTCCGCGCCAACCGGTGGCGCTCGATCTCCCTCGACAAGGATCGCGACGCGCAAACGACCGTCGTCCTCAAGCTTCAAGACGAGCTCGGGACACCGATCCTCCTCGAGAAGGGCTTTGGCAAGGGTCGAGTCCTGCTCTTCAACGCCAGCGCCAACAACTCCTGGTCGAGCTGGCCGCGCAATCCGAGCTGGCCGATCGTGGCCCAAGACCTGGTTCGGCTCCTGGCGCCGCCCGCCCACCAAGGACTCGTGTTGGCCTGTGGCGAACCGCTCCAGCGTCCGCTCGATCCAGGTCGCTACGAGACTCAAGCCTGGATCCGGCCTCCCGGCGCTAACAAAGGGCGACAAGTGTTCGCGGCTCCCGTTGAGGGCGCGCCGCTCCCCCAGATCCGGTTCAGCGACACCGCCAAAGCTGGCGTCTACCGACTCAAGACGACCCTCCGCCAGGGCGGGGACGTGATCACGCTCCTGGCCGCCAACCTCGACGCGTCCGAGGGTGACTTGACCCCCGCTCAGCCGGAGGCCTTCATTGCGGGGATCAAGGCCGCCGGGCTTGAGTCGACTCAGCCCGCGTTCGTGGCCGGGAACGACCAGACCGAGCTCCTGCGGGTGACCGACGGAACCCGCGCGGAGCTTTGGCGGCTCGTGCTGCGGGTTCTGCTGGTGATTCTCCTGATCGAGCAGGTCCTGGCTTGGTTTGCGGCCCACCACGCACCGCCCCCGCCGCGAGAGGAGGCCAGCCCATGATTCGCCAGCTCCTTCGCCTCCTTGGCCGCGAGGACGACCTCCCCGCAGACGCGACGCTCAGCTTCGCTTGGGGATACGACCTCGTCGGCGAGGCGGGCCTCCTGGTCGTGCTCTCGTTGGTCGCCGCGATCGTCCTGACCGTCTGGCTCTACCGCCGCGAGGGGAGCGCCAGCGTGCGTCGCAAGGTGCTCTTGGCCTCGCTTCGGATCGCGACCTTCGCGGTCTTGCTGGTCGTGTTCCTCGAGCCGCACGTCGTCGTGGACCGGACGCGGATCATTCCCGGACACACGATCGTGCTCTGGGACGTCTCGGACTCCATGTCGCTCAGTGACTCCTACCGAGAGCCCGAGCGGAGAGCGGCGCTGGCCGCAGCCGCTGGGCTCAGCAACTCCGCGGACCTGGCGGCTCTGACGCGCCACGAGTTGGCCTGGCTCGTGCTCGATCGCGCCAAGGTCCTGCCCCGCTTGGCGGAGAAGAACGAACTCCGGGTCTACGCGTTTGGGAGCAAGGCCAGCGTGCAGGCCTCGCCCTATACACGCGAGGCGTTCCTTCCGAGCCAGCCCGCGACAGACCTCGCGAGCGCGCTTCGTCAGGCTTTGGCCGAGACGGGCGGGCGGAACGTGGCCGGCGTGGTCGTGATCTCCGACGGGCGCGTCAATCGCGGCGAAGGCGAGGCCGGCGTGGTCTCTGCCCTCGACGGCCGCGGGATCCCCTGCTTCTCGATCGCGATCGGCGATCCGATCCCACCCCTCGACTTGGCTGTGACCGAACTCGGCGTTGAGCCTCGGGTCCTCCTCGGCGACCCGATCGTGGTCGAGACGGCCGTCCGCGCGCGCGGATTGGGGGGCGAGAACGTCGAGGTCGTGCTCGAAGTCGCCGATCAATCAGACGAGAGCAAGTGGACCGTCCTCGAACGGCGTAACTGGCAGGTCCCACCCGGCGGCCCCGGGGACGAGGCGCGCCAGGCCTTTCAGTTCCGCCATGACCCAGAGGTCGCTGGGAGCTTCGTGTTCCGGATCCGGGTCCCCGCGCGAGAGGACGAGGCCTACACGAAGGACAACCAGCGTCGGGCTCCGGTGATGGTCACCGAGGAGAAGAGTCGGATCCTGCTCGTGGCCGGGAGCCCTTCGACGGAATACCACTTCCTCCGCGCCCGGCTGACGCGTGAGAAGGCTTCGCTGGTCTCGATTTGGCTTCAGAGCGCGAGCGAAGGCTACCCCCAGCCGGGGAACGTTCGGATCGAGAGCCTCCCCGAGACCGTCGACCAGCTCCGAAAGAACTACGACGCGATCATTCTCGTGGACCCCGATCCCGACGGGTTCTCGCCTCAGTTCGCGGCAGCGATCAAGGAGTTCGTGGCCAACGACCACGGCGGGCTCCTGTTCGTGCCCGGGCCCAACCACTCGGGGCGCTTCTTCCAGCGAGCCGAGCTCAAGCCGCTTCGCGACGTGCTCCCGATCGTGGCCGGCGATCTGATGGACTTCCGCGAGGGAGCCGCGACGCGCCGCGCGCCCATGATCGCGACCCTAGACGGCGGCGATCACCCCGCCTCGCGCCTCGCGACCGACCCCAAGCGCTGCCGCGACATTTGGGGTCTCCTGCCGGGCCCCTTCTTTAGCTATCCCGTCTTGCGCGAGAAGGCTGGCGCGCTCGTCCTGGTGCGACACCAGTTGAACCAGGCCGGCAACACCGGAACTCGAAACGGGGTCCCGCTAATGGTGGCTCACTTCTTCCAGGGTGGCCCGGTCGTGTTCCAAGGGACCGACGAGACCTGGCGCTGGCGAGCGGTCGCGGAGGCGGTCTACGACAAGTACTGGGTCGGGCTGCTCCGGTTCTTGATCCAGGGTCGTCTCTCGGGCGGACGTCAGCGGGTCGAGTTGATCGCGGATCGGCAGATCGCCGAGCTCGGTCAGGCGATTCGGCTCCGAGCCCGGGCCTACGATCAGAGCTACCGACCGCTCGAGACAAACGAGTTGGTCGCTAAGACACGCCAAGGCGACGACGAGGCCGAGCTAGTCTTCAAGC
>JAESQQ010000943.1 GCA_016765095.1 Planctomycetota bacterium
CTTGCGGAGGGGCCCTCTTGCGATCTGTAGGGTGCGGGGTTTACCCCCGCCCGCCTGTCCGGGAGAGACGGACGGCCTCTGGGATTAGGCTTATCAGCCTCAGGAGCTGTAAACCCCTCCCCTACGAAAGCAATGGGGTGGACCGCAACTTGTGATGGGCAGCACTAGGGACGATAGGCCGCGTAGACGGCCCCGACTTCGTGGCCGAGGCGAAGTCGGTCGAAGCGGCTGGCTGCGTGGCGTCCAGCCTGGGCCCCGAGGCGCTCGCGGAGGCCCTTGTCGCCAACGAGGCGGCCTAGGGCGGCGGCCAGCTCGGACGGCTCACCCGGCGTGACGCCCAGCGCGTTGATCCCCTCGCTGAACAGCTCCGCGGCGCCTCCCGCGCGAGCCACGATCAGCGCGCGCTCGCAGGCCATGGCTTCGGCGATCGTGCGGCCGAAAGGCTCGGGGCGGGTGCTGGCGTGCACAACGACGTCGAGCGCGCGAAACACGGGCGCGGGGTCGGCTTGGAAGGGCACAAACGCGACGCGCTCCCCGATCCCTGCCCGGACTGCGCCCTCGCGGAGCTCGGCTAGGCTCCACTGGCTCCCCGCGGTCCGATAGATCGGCCCTCCGATCACGTAGGCCCGCCAGCTCAGCTGCGGGGCCCGACGAGCCAGCTCGCCGAGCGCGCTCAAGAACACGTCCTGGCCTTTCCAGCGTCCATAGGTCGCGACGAGACCGAGCCGGAGCGAGCGGCTCGAGAGAGGGGGGACCCCGGCCAGTGTGTCTAGCTCCGCGACGGATCCCTGCGGGGAGAAAGTCCCGAGGTCGATCGCGTTCTCGACCGCGACGAGAGGGAGCCTGCCGAGCGCTGCGCGCGCGTCTCGAACGACGTAGCTCGAGATCCCGATCCCGACCCGAGCCTTGCGGGCCGCGAGCGCGAGCAGCCGCTTGGCGATCCGCCGCTGGCCGATCGCGTCGCGGAGGTGCCAGACGACGGGCGCCACGTCCGAGAACGCGGGCGTCAGGAGGTGCGTCTTGAGCGCGTTGCTGTGGATCCAATCGGGGCGCAGCCTGCGGAGGACGTCTCGGAGCGAGGCGCCGTAGTCGGCGGCTGCCCAGGCAGCCGTCGGAGCCCCCGCAGCGAACCGGAGCGCCGCGCGGAGCCCGCCGCTCCTAAGCGCTGAGTCGCCGAGCTGTCCGAGGGCTGGGGGCAAGCGGAGGACAGTGGTCTCCACACCTTGCGCTCGCGCGGCCTCGGTCAGGGGGCCCTCCTCCCCACAGACGAGGTGAGGCTCGAAGGCGGAGTCGTGGACCGCGAGGGCCGCGATCAAGTCGAGGAGGCTTCGCTCGGCGCCGCCGAGGGCCGAGACGGGGTTGAGGTAGGCGACCCTCACGCGGGCATTCCCCGGGCGCGGCTCACAGGAGACCCAGGTAGGCGTCGGTGATCCGGCGGGCGTGCTCGGCCCAAGACCAACGGCGGGCGTGGTGCAGGCGGCCGGCCCGCGCAGGTGCGCTGGCTGGGTCCTCAAGGAGACCACGGCAAGTCTCCGTCCAGGTCTCGACGTTGCCGGGCGGGCAGAACACGACCGCCGCCCCGCCGACTTCCTCGAGCGCTGGGATCTTGCTCGCCACGACCACCGCCCCGCAGGCCAACGCCTCCAGCACGGGGAGCCCGAAGCCCTCCGCGTCGCTCGGGTGGAGCACGAGTCGCGCCCCCCGGTAGAGCTCGGCCAGCTCGTCGCGGCTCAGGTCCCGCTTGACCTCGATCGCCGTCGCGATCTCCTCGCGCGCGATCAAGGCTTCGTGTTCGCTCGTCCAAGGGCCGCCGACTTTGATCAGGCGCAGGGTCGGGTATTCGCGGCGGAGGCGGGCGAAGACCTCCAATAGGACGTCGACTCGCTTGCGCGGAATACAGGAGCCGACGTGCAGCAAGTAACCCGCGTCTGGGGGCGTCGGCTGTTCGGCCTCGGTGTCCTCGTCGGCGCCCTCCTCAGCGCCCTCTTCAACGGCGGTTTGGTCGTCCGATTCGGGCGGGGGCTCTGGGGCTTGTCCGGGCGGCGGGGTCGGCGCGGGCGTGAACTCAGGGGCGACCCCGAGCGGCGCGTGCACGAGGCGCTCTTCGGGCACCAGGGCGTGGCGGAGGATCTCCGCGCGGACCGCGTCGGTGGTGTGGAACACGAGCGCGGCCTGGGTCAGCCCGCGGAGCGTGCTCCGGATCAACTTCCGATACCAGGCGGGGCGCGGATCGCGCTCGGGCTCGAGGAGGGAGCGGAAGCAGTCGAGGTCGTGCACAAAGACCCCGGTTCGTTCACCGGGGAGGGATTGGACGAGCTGGGCGTAAGAGTGATCGACGACGTGGAACAACTGGCAGCTCTCGCGCAGTCGGGCCAGTTGGCGCGGGTAGTCGAAGTAGCGGTTGAAGATCCGGTCGGCGTTGAAGGCCAGCTTGCGCTCCCCCAAGAAGGGCAGCCCTCGAGCGCGTTGGCGATAGCGAGGGTCGTGCGAGACGAGCTCGACTCGCCCGGCGAGGGTCAGCTCGTTTGCGAGCATGTCCGCGCAGAGGTCCATGCTCGGCCAGCCCTCCTCGCGGAAGTCACGGAGCAGCGCTAGGCGGGGGAGGCTCACGCGTTGGCCTCGGTCAGCTCGTTGAAGAACTCGAGGTGCTGACGCGCCACGACGGGCCAGGCGAAGCAGTCGCGCGCTCGCTCCAGCCCACGCGCGGCGAGGGCTTCGCGCGCCGGGGCGTCTGCGAGGAGCTCGTCGAGGCAGGCTGTCCAGGCCGCGCGATCGGCCTCGGGTAGGACACGTCCGGCCTCTCCGATCACGTGCGGAATCTCGCCGCTGTCGCTCCCGACCACGGCCACTCCGCTCGCGAAGGCCTCGATCAGCATTCGGCCGAATTGCTCTCTCCAGGCGGGCGTCGTCTGGCTCGGCGCGCAGAGCACGTCCATTGCGTTCATGACCGCCGGGACTTGGTCGTGCCCGACGTCGCTCAGGACGCGCGCTCGACCGCCTTGGGTGGCCGACCAGGCGCGGAGTTGCCCTTCTTGCGGCCCGGCCCCGACCCAGAGCATGCGCCAGGGGGAGTTCGCGGCCTCGAGCGCCTCGCAGAGGAGGTCGAGGCCCTTCTCGCTGGTGAAGCGCCCCACGAAGCCAATCACGGGCGGGCCGTCAGAGTCCCAGCCGAGCTCACGAAGCGTCGCCTCGCGACGAGCAGGGGCGGGGTGAAAGGCCTCGAGGTCGACTCCGTAAGGGATCCGACGTGAGGGGAGGTCTTGATACCCGCGTCGCTTTCCAAGGGCCTCGCCGACGAGCACGCCTTGATAGACCCAGGCAGAGGCTCGCTGCATGGCGCGCCGCTCGATCCAGCCAAAGGGGGGCGGGTAGCGCTTGTCGAGGTTCTGGTCGGTCCGAAACACGAGCTTTGCCGCGCGAGGAGTCAGGGCTGCGATCTGCCCGCCCGCCAGGACGAAGGGCTCCTCCCAGGCGTGCACGACGTCCCAGCCCTCGCGGAGGAGGCTCACCAGGCGCGGCCCATAGAGGAACACGTGCACCCGTCGCGTGGCCCGCGCCCCGAGGCCGACCACTCGACAGCCTTCGTCGGGGCTGAGCACGAGCTCTTGGGGGCGCAAGTCCCGGGTCCCTCGGAAGCGCTTGGGGGCTGCGCAAACGACCTCCCACTCGTCTCCCCCGGCTCGAGAGAGCTCGCAGGCCAGGCGGCGGTTGACGCCGACGACGTAGGAGTGACCAAGGGTTAGGAGTCGCCGGCGCGCCATGGGCGACGAGTATCCCACGCGGTCTCGATTCGCTGTCAGAGCCCCGGTTCTTCACCGAGGCGGGGGGGGACTCGATCGACTCGGCGCTGATCCGGATCGAGCTGGGCCACGGATCTTAGCCGGTCGGCAGACGGGGGCGGGTTGGCTCAGCGCGTGAGCTTGCCCCCGACCACGACCTGTTCGTCGTGGGAGCCGATCAAGCGGAGGTTGCGCCCCAGAAGCGGGAGCAGGGCGACTCCCCGAGCCTTCGTTCTCAGGCCTACGACTCTCCCGAGGCGAAGGGGTGCTAGCTGAAGCTCAGCCAGGTAGGCGTCTTCGCCGCCGCGGAAGGGGAGCGCCCGTCCACCAAGCGTGAGCGTGTCAGACGTCGTGCCATAGAGCGCGACTCGATTGGGCCCCAAGACGCGCACACCCTGGAGTCCGCCAGGGACAGGAAAGCCCTCCCAGACATGCCCCCGGCCTCGCCGGTCCACGGAGAGGAGAAAGCCCCCCGTCGGGGACTCGAAGGTCGAGAAGGTCTCCGCGCCGCGTCGATAGGTCAGCGCTCCTTGCTGCCAGCCCGCCAGGTAGAGGCGATCTCCAAAGCAGCGCAGGGACCAGAGGCCCTCCGGGCCGTGTCCCTTGAGCTGCCCAGACCAGCGGAGCTCACCGGTCGCGAGGTCGAGACGAGCCAGGAACAAGTCGCTCACGCGGCGCCGGACGCAGCCCCGGCGGATCTGCCCCTGCGAGGCGTAGGCGACGCTGACTTTCCCAACCGGGCCCAGCAGGTGACCCTCCCCTTTGAACACTCCGCCGACGTAGATCGAGCCCGAGCTGACCGCCGCCACGTCGAGCCGCGTCGACATGCCTGAGATCTGAGCGGCCCAGATCGCTTTGCAGTCAGCGTCGAGCGACGCGAGCAGCCCTTGGTCGCGTCCTCGGCAGGCGAGATCGACGGTCAGGGAGCGACCTCGAGCTGGGATGACGGCCGCGCGATAGTTGACCTCACCCAAGACCACGACCCCCTCGGCGGTCGGCTCGAGCCTGTTGACCAAGACGTGACGGAGCGTTGTCCTGGAGCCCAGCAGGCCCGCCGGGCTCAGGCGGAGGACGAAGCTGCTCATGGCGTATTCGGGATACTTGACTTGACCCGAGACGAGCCTCGCTGTGACCTTGGGCCGATCCGAGTCGGGCGCGAAGCTCTCTAGGGTCAACA
>JAESQQ010000944.1 GCA_016765095.1 Planctomycetota bacterium
CAAGCCCCAAGCGGTTTAGGAGTCCCGATCGAGAGTGGTCTTAATGAAGTTCAGGAACTGGTAGCGGCGCCCCTTGAAGTAGCCGGGCGCGGCCTTGACGGCTTCGTCGAAGAAGCGCCCCGCGCGCGGGTAGTCCTCGGCTCGGTAGTGGAGCTTGCCGATCGCCACGAGGTAGCGAGCCAAACGAACCCTGGCGCGCTGCTCGACTTTTTCGTCCTCGAGCGTCGGGTCGTAGATCACCTTGCAGAGCACGCGCACGAACTCCTCGAGGCAAGTCAGCTCGATCGACTCAGGGTCGCGCTCAGCGACGACGGTCGTGTGAAACCCAAAGGGCCCGACCGCCGCGAGGCTCAGCCCAAGCGAGAGGCGCAGGGCCGGCGCGCGGGTCAGATCGGCGGCGTAGGGAGTGGGTCCCAAAGCGGCCTTCTTCCAGACCAGCGCGCTCGAGGCGGCCAGGAGGTGCTTCTCGGTCAGGATCCGGCGTTGGACGAGCCCTCCCTTCCCGTGCTCGGGGCGAATCCGGACTCGGCCCTCTGAGTGGACCGCCGCCCGCCCGTAGCTCGCCACGAGCTCGGGCTGGTCCCGGAGGGTCTCGAAGTGGCGCTGGAGACTGTTCGGGCCGAGCCACTCGTGAGGCTCGACGACGCACACGAAGGGAGCTGCGGCGGCGGCGACAGCCGCGTTGCGGACTTCGGCTGGGCTCGCGTCGGGCAATTCGAGCGCCTCGTAGTCTTCGCTGATCCGCGCGAGGGTCTCGCGCGCAGCGCTGGCCCGACCCGCGACGAGGAGCTGCGCGCCTTCCAACTGGTCCTGCGCGGACTGAAAAGCCCGCCCGATTGGGTCGTCACCGTGTTCTGTGACGAAGACCACCGTTAGGGGTGGCGGCATGAGGTCTCGCTCCCGATCTCGCTCCGGTGCGAGTGGCATTGTAGCCCCGCGGTGGCTGGCGCAGCAGGTTGGGTGTCGGGGACTACCTCGAGCGAGTCCGCCTGCGCATTCCGCCCCCGAACACAATGGCTCCGATGACGAACAGGATTGGGGGATAGAAGAAGATCACCCCGTTGCTCCAGCCAACCGCGAACCACACGCCGGCCACCGTCATGGCCAAGGCTCCTCCAGGCGCGCCCAAGGTTGAGATGAAGTCGAACGTGTTATCGACGGGGACCGGCCCATCTCGGTGTCCGTAGCGCTGCTCTTTGAGCAGGGCGTCAATGTCGGCCCCGCATTCGGTGCAGATATCGAACTTGCCCGGGACCCTCTCGCCGCACTCGGGGCAAGTTCGCCGAACCACGGGCTTGTTCTGGGTCGGCTCGTCTTCGTCTTCGTCCTCGACCTCCTCGGGAGCGTCTCGCAGGGGGACTCGGATCTTGGCCTCGCAGCTCCGGCACGTTGTTTTCTGCCCAGGCGCCGCGCCAGAACGAGTCAACTCACCGCACTCGGGACACTCGAACTCGGCGCCCTTGGACTTCGCCCCGCCGAGGGGAACGCGGAACTTCTCCCGGCAGCGCTTACAAGTCGCATGCTTCCCTGGCAAAGCCGAGGTCTCGGTCGTCTGGGTGCAATGGGGACACTGGAGGCTCTTCATGGGAATCCTGGGCCAATCCTAGCCCATGTCCTCCGCCGGGCCGCAGAGCGGCCTTCGCTAGCGGCCCTTCAGCTCCCGCAAGGACGTTGCGAGCCGGCGGATCAGTTCGCGGCGCCCGTCGGGGAAGAGGTGCTCCGCCGTGACGCCTGGCGGGGCGTCAAAGGCGCTGTGCGGGAGGGCCCGGCTGTGGTCGTGGAGAGTCACCCCGAGGCTCGCGGCCAAGGCCACCAGCGCTCGCGCGTTGGCTCGAATTCGCGCGCAGTCAGCGGGCCGGAGCAGGCGAGTCGCCTCCTCGTGGTCGTAGGGCGTCAGGTAGATCACGCTCGGGATCTCGAGGCTGGCGAGGGCTTTGAACAACCGCTCGGTTTCGCTCCACTCCGAGCTCTGCTGGGCGTCCGTCGCGTAGTCGCAGAGGAGGCGCTTGCGGAACCGGTCCTCGCTGTCGGCCGGAACGGGCCCCACGAGGTCTCCGACTCGGGCCACGCTCACTTCGCCGACTCGAACCGGGAGGGCCGCGTAGCTGGCTTGGCTGCGCGCTCCGAACCCTTGCTCAAACACGGCCAACGCGCGCCGAGGCAGGTAGCGGCCGGTCTCGAGGAGCGAGCGCCGGAGGCCGAAGTGCCAGCTTGGGTTCTCGGCTCGTCGCGGGCCGAACGAGGCGAGGCTGATCCCGAGCAAGACCGCGCGGGGGCGGCTCGGCCCACGCTTCAAGCGGACGACTTGAGCCCGAAAGCACTTGGGACCGTAGGCGGGGTGACTCGCGTCGACGACGGGCAACCCGCTCGCCTCGGCCGCGACGGCCGGGAGGACATGCTCTGCGCCGGCCTTGTCCCCGCCCCAGCCGACGACCGAGTCGCCGAGGTAGAGGAGCGCTCCCTCGCTGCAATCGAAACGCTCCAAGTCGTAGGCGTTCTCCAGGAGGACCCCACGTCGGAGGAGGCGGCTGTTCATGACGACGGGGTCGAGCGCGAACACCGCGCCGGTCGCCACGAGGGCGAACACCAACGCGCGCAACGCGAACCGGCAAGGAACGAGTCGCCCACCGTCTCCGGGGGACGAAGCTGGGGCAGGGCCAGGCTCCTCGGTCAGGGGCTCGGCGGGTGGTGGCTGGGGATCGTTCACGCTGCGCTCAAAATTGAAAGTAAATGAAAGGCACTTGGTGGACTCCGCCGATCATGACGATCGCGAGGGCCGCGAATAGGTAAATCCCCCAACGCGCGAGGCGCGGGAGGTGGGCGAGGTCGAACCCGTGGGGTCGTCCGCGCTGGAGCCATTCGACCCCGACGCAGGCCAGGACCCCGAGCGCCGCGATCGGGTTGGGGCCCACGAAGGGGTCGCTCCAAAGGTCGCGCAGGATTCGGGCCCAGATCTCGGCGGCGACGCCCAGGCTTGGGGCCCGGAACAGGACCCAGAGCGCGCACACCCCGTGGAAAGTCAGGATCGCGCGCCAGAGGGACCAGCCCTCGCCGGCGGGGTGGTCAATGTCGCCTCGCCGCGAGGAGGAGCAGGTTCTGGGCCCGCCGCGTCAGCGCCCAGTAGGCGAGGAAGACACAGGGCAGGAACACGACGAATGCCAGCGAGCTGAAGTGCACGTCGCGGCCACCATAGCCCGGGGATCCGCCCAGGCGGTTCCTGCCCCGGGTCTCGACAGGAGCCGGGCGCTCGGATTCCTCCGGCGCGCAGCTCGCTCCTGGATCCAAGGGGAGGGAGGCGCCCGCTGTGGCTGGACTTGTGTCTACCCATGGGAACCCAAGGCCCGAAGTCGCTATGGTCGGTGCATGCCGCAGGCCCGTCTGCTCATCCTGCTCCCCCTCCTCCTCGGCGCCGTCGCGTGCACGAGCAATCCGCGTGACGCACTCCCCCCGCGTCCAGAGCACGGGCTCGCGAATGCGCGCGCGCGGGCAGCGCAAGCCTCGACGCCCGCAGAGGAGGCCACCCTTCGGCGCTCGATTCTCCAGCGTTGCCTGGGCCTAGGCTGGACTCAAGAGGCCGGCCGTGAGTACCTCCGGCTCACGGTCCTTCACCACAGCGACGACGATCTCCTGCGCGAACTCTGCCTGGCGACCCTGCGCTGGGCGCTGCGCGACGTCGACCCGGCTCGCCGAGTCAGCGCGCTGCGCGTCGCGGGCGAGGCCCGCGAA
>JAESQQ010000945.1 GCA_016765095.1 Planctomycetota bacterium
CGCGCGCGCGCGCGAGAAGGCGTCGGCTGCTCTGCCCGCCTCTTCGCGGGCTTCGGCCAGGGTCGTCGCCAGTTGCTCCTGGCGGGCACCTCGTTCGAGCTGCTGAGAGAGGAACACGCCGCCGATCACCCCGAACACGATCAGGCCGATCGTTCCACGCAGGGCGAGGCGAACCCGTCGTTGCTGCTTGACCGCTCGCTTCTTCCCCCTCCGTTCCTCGCGGACCGACTCGAGCAAGGGCTCCGCTTCGCGATCGTCGCCCAGCTCGTCGACGAGCGCTTCGGCGAGGCCCAGGTCGCCCAGGGTCAGCGCGCTCTGGGCGTAGCTTCGTTGCGCGTCGCGCTGGCCCACCTCCGCCGTGGCGTTGTCCTGCCAAAGCGCCTGAGCTCGTTCGAAGCCGAACAGAGCTCGCGCGTGGTCCGAATAGAGGCGACGCCGATCGCCGTCGCTGAGGGCGGCGCCCCTCGCTCTGGCGACTTGGCACTCGCCGAGGGTGACGCGGGCCTCGTCCGCCAGCCGGACGCTCTCGCGGTGCTCGAGGAACTCGCGAATCGCCGCCTGGAACGTCTCCACGGACTGGAAGCGACGGCGAGGCTGGCGAGCCAGGGCGCGCCCGCAGATCTCCCGCAACTCCTCGGGGTGCTCCTCCGGCAAGGGATCTGGCTCCGAGCGAGCGGCGGTCAGGAGGGTCTCCCACACGTCTCCACCCCGGTGAGGCGGGCGCCCGGCCAGGACGTGGTAGAGCGTCGCCCCGAGCAGGTAGACGTCGGTCCAGGCTCCTATGTGAGAAGCGCGGCCGAGCGCCATTTCGGGCGCCATGTAGGAGGGCGTTCCCGCCGGGTTGAGGTGGAACCACGCCCGAGGGCGAGCTCGACGCTCCGAGCTGGGGCGATCACGGACGTCCACAGCGAGACCCCAGTCCACGACGAGGACCTCGCCGAAGGCGCCGACCATTACGTTCTCTGGCTTAAGGTCGAGGTGGGCAATGCCCCTGCTGTGGGCGAAGGCGACTCCATTGCAGACCTGGAGGAACACCTGGAGGTGCGCCGCCAGATCGTAGTCGGCCGCCAGCGCCTTCTGCTCCTCGGTCTCTGGGTGGAGCAGGCTGAGCCAACTCTCTCCCTCGACCAGCTTCATGAGGAGGGCGGCCCCGTTCGAGGAGCTGCTCCCTTCCATGTCATAGACGGGAATGATGTTGGGGTGGTCCAGCCAGGCCGCCGTCAGGGCTTCGGCGAAGAAGGCCCGCGTCTGGTCGGAGGAGCGCTCGCCGCGGGGGAGTTGCTTGACGGCCACGGGTCGACGAAGGCGTGACTGCTCTGCCTTGTAGACCACGCCCATTCCGCCGCGGCCGATCTCCTCTTCGAGGCGATAGAGGGAACTCTCCGCCGAGTCAGCGGCGCCGAAGGGCGCGAAGCTCGCGGGACGACAGCTCTGCTGCGGGTCGATCCCCTCTCCGCTCCCGACGGTCTCTCGCCAGACTCCCTCCACGGCGCTCTTGGGGTTGGGCTCGGCGACACTGGCTCGCTCGGGGCCGGTCAGGGCCTCGAGGGCACCCAGCCCGGCGGCGAGGCGCAAGACCCGATCGAGGGCGACGCCGTAACGCTCCGCCAATGCGGAGGGGACCACCGACCGCCCCGCGTGCTTCGCGGCGTCTAGCTCCTCGAGGAGCGCATAGGTGCCCCTGTCCGTCACCAACTCACTCTCCTCGCTGGGACTCCCAGAAACCCGATTTTTTGGCCCACGAGAGGGCCTCGATAGCGAGGGCGCAGCGTGCCACCCGTGCTCGATCCGCGCCAAAGAAATCGGCGAGGTCGTCGAGGACCAGGACCTCGCCCACCGCGAGGGCGTCTTCGAGGGCCATTAGGAGGCCGTAGGGGACGGGCTCCAGATCGAGGGAGGGGCAGGGGGGGCTAATGGCGCCGGTCATGGTTCATGCCTTGGTGAGGGTTCGCTCATTACAAGAAGAGGATTCGAGCGTGGGAGTGGCTCACACGAACTTTCAAAGAACGGGCGGAAGGCCTTCCTCAGGGGGCTCCGAGTCGATCAAGGCCGCTCCTAAGGCCTCCATTGAGCTAGAGATACGTCGTTTGACGGTGGCGACCGAGAGCCCGACGACGACCGCGATCTCCTCGAGCGTCAGGCCAACGTCGTTTCGAAGCGAAAGGATCTCCCTCCCCTCGGGGGTCAGGCTCTGCATGGCCAGGCGCAGCTTGAGGGTCTTTTCGGTAACCGCCGCCTCGCTGGAGGGACTCCGCTGATCCGAGGCGACGATCCCGGCGATCACCCGCGAGGAGTTGGTGGTGCCCTGGGGGGGACGACGCTTCTGCGCGCCGTAGTGGTCGGCGAGGTCGGAGAGGCAGTTGCGAGCGATCGCGCAGAGCCACCCGGCGAGGGAGCCCTTGCCCCGGTGTTCGAAGGTCTCGAGGCTCCCCTTCCGGAGGATCCGGAGATAGGTTTCGTGGAGGACGTCCTCTGCGTCGACGAAGGCCGACAGCCGACTTCCGTCCAGGTGATTGCGAATGAAGCGGAGCACCCCGGGCCCAACGCGAGTGAAGATCCGGTCGAAGCTCGCCGAGTTCCCCGTGCGCGCGGCGTGCAGGAGGTGGAAGGTCGTCCCGAGTTCGTCGCTGCTCATTGGCTTCTCTAGGGTTGTCGTCCTCCGACCGAGAGCATCCTAGACCGCACTCCTGCTCCACGCCACTTCAGAGCAATCCAGCGACGAGTCTCTGGCTTGATCCCCTCGTCACCCACCGGCAGCCTCCCGCTGGCGGGCCTCAACACGCTCGCGGACAGGATCGGAGTAGCCGAGGGCCCAGGGGACGAGTTCGGCAAGAACAAGAGAGCGGATCTCTTCGGGAGCCAAGAGTTCCTCAGCGGCATTGGCGGCGTAGGCGGCCTGGGGAACGCTCTGATGCCTGACTGACCGCGTTGCCTTGACCACGACTCTCATGACCTTCTCAAGGCTAGGCGGATCGGTGAGATACTCGGTTACGAAAGGCTCGCAGGCCCTCTCAGCTCGGTCGCGGGTTCGCTCGCTTCGGTCGAGCAGCAAGCGCGAGCACGCGTTCAGAGCTTCTTGTGCGCCCTCCAGGGCATGTCCCTCCACCACGACATAGGCAACTGCAAGCGCCGCCCTGGAAGCAGCGCCTGGCCAGGCGCGAAGCCCGTGGATGAGGCGATTGATCGTGCTGGGTACAGGAGGCGCGCCATCCTGGAGTGCGAAGCCGGCACCTTCGTGACCGCAGTAGGCCGCCAGTTCCAGCTTGCTCTGCTCCAACTCCCCCGCCTGAACCCTGGCCCTGAGCCACGCGACCTCGTCCTCCGCGCAGCCAGGGGCGCTAAAGCGGCGTTCGAGTTCTCGGAGATTGGTGTCGGCCACAGGGACAGCGTAGCGAGTAGCCAAGGGATGACCCTGCCGACTTGCTCGCCTCGCTGAGCAGGCTGGAGGCAAGCGTAGTGGACGCTCGAACCTTCCGGCAGATAGACCGGCGTGGTCCCCCTTCTGGCCCCCCCTTGGAAACAGGTCGTCCGTTCAACGACAAGAGCCCCCGTCGCTGCCTCAGCAACGACGGGGGCTCCAGCCAATACCCCGGACAGAATTCGAATCTGTAACCTGCCGCTTAGGAGGCGAGGAACGAGGTGTGCCAGTGTGAGCCTGCGTGCTCCAAACACCTAGTCCAGAGGGTCTTTCGGCTTGTCCTCTTGCGTCTAGGTGTGCCTGGACGTTCCATTGCGTGGGGGGCCTTTTGGGGGGCCCAGCTTTCGGGATATGGGCGGACGCTTCTGGGATAACTCTTCTCCCGACTGGGCAGTCTCTCTTTACAACCTCGGAACTGTCGGAACTGTCGGAGCCCTCCTAGCGACTGGCTTTCGGGACGACGATCCCTCTGTTCTGAACGTCGGGAACGTCGGAACGGGTAGCCTTGAAGGGTGAGGTGGGCGAAGCTTGTCCCTAGAGGTCGGGGCGACGCTCCAATTGGCCCAGGTGCGGGCAGGGCAGACAGACAGAGGCGAACTCTACCCGCCAGGGGTGATCGACCCGAGTTCGCTGCCGCCTCTGACGTCTGAGCGACCTAGGTTTGCTCGATTCCGGCTGCTTCATGCCGCACTTGCGGCGCCGCGCGAATCTTGAGGAGGCTAGGCGCCGTAGTGCCGCCAAGTCTTCTTGAGGCACTCCGTCAGCTCGTCGTGGTCGGCCAACTCGAAGGCCGTCGCCTGGAAGGACGCCTCGGCGTCAACCACCTCGCTCGTGGGGAACCCCGCCCCGACGAGGCGGAGGTTGTGCTTCTTTCCAAGGCAGACCGTGTTCCAGGGCGGCTCAAGTTCGTCCAATCTCGCTCGGTCGGTCTCCCAGACGGCAAAGAGCTCCTGGTGCGACTCCTTCCCGCACCCCTCAGCGCAGAGGTTTCGCGCCACGTCCAGGTTCTGATAGGCCCAGGCCTCCAGGCAGTAGTAGGGCGTAATCGGGCAGAACCGCGCCATTACCCGGTCGAGTTGAGCCAGGGCGTGCTTCCTTTGCAGGACAGCCCGAACGAAGTTCCGGATGCGGAATCGAACGATCTCCTCGAACAGCCCGGCGTTCAAGGAGGCGGCCCGTTGGGACCACTTGGTGTCCCCGTCGAAGTGGAAGAAGACGAAGGTAGGGACCTCGTCTCGCAGGAGTTGGGTCGCGATGTATTGACCCATGTCCCGAAGGTGGCGCTGATCCTTCGGGTTGCTGCTGTTCCAGAGCGACGGAACGAACGTGAACTGGAGTCGCGTCTCCTCCATGGGGCGGAAGTCGATGCGGTGTGTCTCGGTGTTCGCTTCGAGATAGAGGAAGAGCTTCTTAAGGACCTTCGTGACGGTAGCGAAGGCTTCGTTGGCGGAGTCCTCGGTGAGAACGTGGACCTCGAAATCGAAGGGCACCTACCAAAGACCTCGCGTCCGCAGGATCTGGCTGACGTGCTCCACGCCAACTGAGAGATCCCGGTAGAACTCCTGTCCCTCCTTCTCCGTGAAGTTCGACCAGCGCCACTTCCTCTCCTCGCTGTGTTCGCAACGAATGAAGAGCCTCGAGGCTTCCTCTGCAGAAGAGACAGGAAGGAAGTCGAGGAGGAGGGAGTTTTGGGAGGTCAAGAAGGACTGGCGATGGCCTAGCGCATCGAGAGCAGCCTCGATCCAGTCGTAGTGGAGACCGTTCGCAAGTTCATCGGCGATCACGAAGTTGGGATTCGCGTCTAGGTAGTAGAAGAAGGCGAGCAACCGCTTCTCCCCGAAGCTCAGCTTCTCGTCGGATAGGTAGCCCCCGGCCGGGGTGACGCAACCGAAGTCGAACGCGGAATAGAGCTCGTGAACCCTGCCCTCCTTCTGAGACTTCTCTTCAAGTCGAGGAATCCAGACCACTTTTTCGAGTCCCATGAGGACTCCGGCCTGGCACTCATACTCCCGGGCTTCTCCGGGTAGCGGGGCGCTATCCAGGCAGCTCATCGCTAGCACAGGGGGGAGAAATCGATCCTGCCAGGCCGTAGAAGCTTCACCCGAAGGCCAGCGGGTCACTCGCAAGGACGCCCCAGGGGGTGAGGACAGGCTGCTCTCCCCCCTACCGTGCATCGCCTCGAACGCGAGGAGCCTCTCATCGAACCGAAACGCGGGCTCAAGGGTGAGCGTGAAGAAGGCAGGAGCGCCCCCCACATTGTTGGATAGATCGCGCACCTCAAGCCAGGCGCACATGACCCCATCCAGAACAGAGCGAGTCGCCCAGCGAGGAAGACCCTCCAGAGCGGTCCCGTTGAGCGTAGCCTTCGCGACTCCTTCCTCGACCGCGACCTCCAGGACCCCAAGCTCCTCCGACCTGAGCACGGCGTTGCTACTGAGGTCGAACGTGGGTCCGGGGGCCTGGTTCTCAGAACCTGGCGAGCCGACGCCGGGGGCGAGAAGGCGGATGTTCTTGAGGCGCACCTGCAAGTCCCAGCCGCCGCCGTCCTCCAGCTTGAGACCAATCTCGAAGGGCTCCGCTCGCGCATCGCTGAAGTCCGCGCGAATCGCCATCGAGATTAGGTGCAGGAGGTTCGTCTTCCCAGTCCCGTTCTTGCCCAGCAGGACATTCATGCCATCGCTGAACTCGATACGCGTTCCAGGCACGACGTTCCGAAAGCTCGTGATCTCGAGCCACCTGAGTTTGCTCATGTGCGGATCCTACCGGAGGGCTGGCTCTCCGCCCCCCTACGACGAAGGACTTCCCGCAGCACCACTTTCCCGCGATCCAGTCATGGCGGGTCGTGGTCACGGTTGGCAACTACCGCTACGACGCCGCGGGGCGGCGCGTCCACAAGGAGTTCTTGAACCCGGCCAGCGCCGGTGAACGGGGGTAGTGCAGATTCCTTGATCCGACAGGACTTGTGAGTCGATCTGCGTCGGGCGGGCCCTGGGGTCTTAGACTTTGCCGGGACTGAGGAGCAAAGAGTAGAGGAGCCGCCCGCGCCAAAAAGCCGAACGGAGGTAAGGGAAAAGGTCAGGGTCTGTAAGGGATACGGCACCTGGCAGTTTTAATTGTCCCAAGCTGAACTTTCTAATTGACGCCAGTCACCCATGCCGATCGCTATCGATCATTGATCGGCCAGGTTCGTCGGTCTAGTGGTGAGAACGAGGTCGAAGTCCCCCGTTTCATGCTCCGCGGGTGCAACTTCACGGTCGAATCCAGCACTATTGGACGAAGGCGAGCATGTCGACTTTGCGAGAAACACGCCCAAACCGCTTTGGTTTCGACGCACTTTGCTCGAAAACGCGCTGGTTTCGACGCCATTTGCCCAAAACGGCAAGAAATGGGACCGAAAGTGTGTCGAGTGGGTAGGTCTGGAAAGAGTCCGGTGCGGGCCGACCCCATTCCGAAGGAGACCAGCGCCTTGGGCCCTGCCGGTTCAGCTCAAGTTTGGGCCGCGACGTTCTGAAGGAGGGCCCCGGCCAGGAGCAAGACCGCGACGATCACGAGCCCAACGGCAGTAATCCGTCGCTCGTGGAGCAAGATCCTCGCGCCGACGACTGCGTAGGTTCTCCTAGACCTGGCGGTCGAGATCTTGGTGGCCGCCCCGTCCGTCTCCGCCAAAGCCCTCTCGGTCGGCGAGATCTACTCGTTCTCGCCGGGCGAGGCTGCGGGAACGAGTGCGGGATCTCCTGAGGTCCGCGCGCTACTATGAGCCGCAACGGGCGTCGCGACTAACAGCGGCGCCCTCCACATAGCCGACCTTGTGTCGGTGTCTGCGGCCCCTCCGAACCCGCCAGTTCATTTCTCACAGGTCTGCAGTGCCGTCCGGCCCCCTCTTGGGCGCCGGCCGGCCTGCTACCTGTGTAGGCCTCTGGCGGGGCCTGGAGGGGGGCGGTCGGTCGGCGTCCTTCTCTAGCCTGCCACCCTCGCCGCCCGATTTGCGAGGCAGCCAGCATGGCTTGGTGCGATCACTGCGCGGAAGACCGACCGATCAAGAGACACCTCATTGGGGGATGCTCCTTTTGCTTGAACTCGGCGAAGACCTCGCACGCGATCTGGTGCCGTGGGCCAGTCCAAGGCGCGCTTGACGTCTGCACCCACTGCAACCGCGCTACTTTCGCCGAGGCCCGAACCAAGGACGAGTTCAACAAGCTCTTCGGCAAGGAGGAAGCGGGCGGCCTAAATCGCCTCCGGGCTCTGCATACCCAACGGTGCATTTCGTGGGCCGTGGCGGCTTGTGCCGTTCCGATCCTATGCCTCGGCACGGGAAATGGGGTCGCCTTGACTCTGGTGGGCGCGTTCCTGCTCTCGGTCCCCCTCGGGTTGGTCGCTGGGTATCAGTGGGAGCAGGGCCAGAAACTTGGAGCCGTTGGGAGGCGAAGGGGGAGGGCGCCGGTAGTGGCGCCACCCGCCCAGGAAAAGGAGACCCCGGAGCCGGAGGACGACGTCTTGGCCTGCTGGGCGTGCGACGGCGAGCTGCACGAGGGCGACGACTCGTGCCCCACCTGCGGACAAGCGGTCGCCCGGCACCCTCCCAGAAGGAAGGGTGAGGGAGCAAGGAAGGAGCGTGCCCCCCGGGTCGCTCCGGAGGGAGCTGCTGGGCTCCTGCACAAAGGGAAGGAGACCTTCATGGGCCTCTCCTTCGTTGGTCGGGCTGCCGTCCTCTGGGGTACGTGCCTTCTGCTCCTCATGTCCTGCGGCCTGATCCTGCCCGACCGATCGAAGTCTCGGAGGGCTCCCCGAGGCCAAGAGTGGGTGGACGACTACGACCAGCTCGAGATCCCGTCACCGAAGCCGAAGAGCTCGCGGAAGAGGAAGGCCAGCCCCGCGAAGCGCGATCCTTTCGGCGTCCCTTCGGGCTTCCGCCCGGACTACTCCTGGGCAGGGGGCGACAGAGACCTCAGCTACGGTGCCGCTCAGCGATTCGAGGCTCGAATCGTTCTCCCGCGTCACTTGAGCGAGTCCGAAGTCGAAGCCAACCTCCGCCACGCTCTTCGAGAGCTCGACAGGAAGCGAACCGCAGACGCCCTGTCGGTCCTGGCCTATAGGAAAGGCGACGACACGCGCGGAGCGTTCACCGCAGGACAGGCGGTCTTCGCACCCGGCGGCGAGTGGGCAGCGGCGGAGCGTGGCACGCCCCGGTCACGCTTCAGAGTTGCTGTCACGCTCCCCTGACCAGGAGGAACAGAATCCGGGCTCCCGGAACGTGTTCGGAGCCACGGTTCGGACGCGCTTCGCTGTAGAGCTGAGGCAGGTCTCGGATCGGGAGCTCAGGGTGGTGGCTGTGGTGTTCTCCCCGTAGAGAGCGTGGAATTCGACCTTCTTGAAATTCTGGAATCTGAAAGAACCCGAGAAATCTCAGGCTGGGTGGCGTGCTCCAACCGTGAACTAGGGACTTACGGAATCTCCCTTGGGCCAGAGGAATCGGCGAGCGATTCCTTGTTCGAGTTGCAAAGTTCAACCCTCGGTCGAAGCAAGCACCTCAGCCAAGGGATTCCGAATGACTCGAACAACTCGCCGCCAACCCCTCAAGGTTTCGAGGACCAGAGGGTGAGCACGAACGACAACGGGCGGCCCCCCAGCAAGAAGAGCCGCCCGCACCGATCAATCAGCCAGCAGGATACCTGGACCCTCCGTCAGCAGATAGACCGCTTCAAGGCCTCGACCAACTTGCTCACCCTCCTTGGTGATTGCCTGTGGCGCCCGGAGATCCCAGCATGATCGCTGTCGAGACTCTCGCCAAGCTGAAGGCCGCGGTCGACCTGGCCGGCCTCTTTCGGTCCCGCGGGGTCCGCCTCGACGCCAAGGGCTGGGGTCGCTGCCCTTTCCACGAGGAGCGGACTCCGAGCTTTCACGCCCGACGCGGGCGCTTCAAGTGCTTCGGCTGTGGCGCTAGCGGCGACGCCCTCGACGCGCTGCAAGAGCTCGACGAGCTGACATGGACCCAGGCAGCGGACGAGCTGCGCCGCTTCGTCGGGGCTGACTCGCTCGACGATCTACCTCCCGCTCCAATGGTCTCTCCGAGACCAGAGCCGAGAAGAGCCCCGAAGGAGGAAGTCTTGGCCCTGTGGGATCGCTCGACGCGAATCAGCAGGAGCGGTGAGGCCCGGGTCTGGCTGCGATACCGTGGTTTTGATCCGGAGCGAGTCGCGACCCTCGACCTGTGCCGTTGGCTCCCGACTGCCGGATTCCCGCCGTGGGCCGGCTGCGGCGATCGCTGGAAGTCATGGGCTGACGCGGGATATCGGGTCGCGTTCCCGACGTTCGACGACGAAGGTCAACTCGCGGGGCTTCGTGGTCGTCCCTGCGTGAGACGCCGGCCAAAGGCGCTCCCGCCATGCGGCGTGAGGTCTCGCGGCTTGCTGCTAGCAAACGTCGAGGGAGTCTCTCTCCTTCAAGGCGCCGTCTCTTCGAGTGCGTGATCGTCGTTGAAGGGGAGACCGACCTCCTGGCCGGCTCCTTGCGCTGGCCTGGCCTCCCGATACTGGGCGTCTACTGCGGTTCGTGGGCTGCCGAGCTTGCCCGATGCTTCCCCGAGGGCGCTCGCGTCCTCGTGGCGACCCATCACGACAAGGCAGGCGACCGCTACGCCAAGACGATCGCGGACGCGCTCAACGGGCGGTGCCGCCTGACCCGGCTCGGGCCGTCCTCCGCGGACTTGGCTGAGCGCCATCAGCACAACGATCTACCAGGCGACCCCTGGGGTGGTGGCTTGTGAGCAACACGAAGGGAATCTCCGTCAGCGGCAAGGCCGAGACCTCCGACCCCATAGCCGAGGCGTTCCACGGCACTGCTCTCCTCGAGGCTGCCGAGCTGAGGAGGGCAAACCCTGCGGAGTTCCAGGCCTTGCGAGAGAAGTTGAAGCAATCCCGAGCCTTCCAGATCAACGAGTGGGATCGCCTGGTCGCGGCCGCCTCGAGGACGATTCGACCGCTCTCGAACGACGAGACCGTACGCCATGCGATCCGAGACGGCGTGAGCAGCGGGTTCTACTTCCGCCACGATAGCGGGGAGTGGGTCCAGACCCCGAGCCCAACGGCCCGGACGCTCCTCCGGGCCGACTACCGGGAGGGGGCCGACGAGGTCTTCGCCGGCCTCGTGCGGAACAGCTACCGAATCGTGTGCGAGCCCTTCGCCGGGGAATACCCGCGGAAGGGGGTCTGGAACAAGCACGCGGCTCAGCTCGCCTGCAAGCCGAGAGCTGGGGCGCACCCAACCTGGAGTCTCGTCCTTGACCGACTCGGGCAGAACCTCAACGCCGCTGCCGGAGCCTCGGAGTGGTGCCAGGCGAACGCGATCAAGGCGGGCGGTCACTACCTGCTCGCCTGGCTCGCCAGCATGATCCAGAACCCGACCGGGAAGGCCCCGTATCTGTTCTTCTTCGGACCTCAGAACAGCGGCAAATCCACGTTCCACGAGGCCGCCAAGCTCCTGTTCAGGGCGGCACCTGGACAAGACGGGGTTCCTGTCTCCAAGCGACACGTGTATGGCGTGGTCGCTGCCGACGAGGCCCTGAAGAACAAAGGTGGGTTCAATCGCGAGCTGGAGGGCCAAGTTCTCGGCGTCGTCGAGGAGGTGAACCTGAACGCGGGCGGCGGTGGGCGGGAGGCATACAATCGGCTCAAGTCGTGGGTCACGGGGCACACGCTACCGATCCATGAGAAGGGAGCGACCCCGCGCGACGTTACGAATTCGATGCGCTTCGTCCAGTGCGCGAATGAGGCGAGCGCCTGTCTGGTTCTCGAGGGCGACACGCGGATCACCATGATCCACGTTGAGCGCCCCGAGACCGACATGCCGAAGGGCGAGCTCTTCGCGCTCCTCGAAGACGAGGTCCCGGCGATCCTCCATGCGCTGACCTCGATGGTTCTCCCTGAGCCTCCTGGCCGTCTGGTGCTGCCGGTGCTCAGGACCGACGAGCGGCGCGAGCTGGAGCGTGCCAATCGCTCCCTTCTCCAGGAGTTTCTGGCCGAGGAGAAGTTCTGGTTCGCGCTCTCTGCCGAGCAGATCCGTGAGCGCATGAGCAAGCGATTCGCCAACCGGACCACGCTGGAGAGCTGGGACGTCCCGCGAATCCGCCGGACGCTTCTCGATCTCGGGCCGCGGGTTGGCGGCGCCAACCTCGGAGCCATCGGGCGCGCGACCGCTCAGTGGTTTCGGGCCAAAGGCTGCCCCGAATGGCAAGGGTCCGCGGAGGACATGGCGCAGGCGATCGGCAGCCCTGTTGGCAAGTGGAACGGCAGGAAGATGGCGATCGCGCTGAAGCGGCTCGGCGGCGAGGACACCAATTCCCCGCGCGAGGCTCTCCTGATGGTCGGGATCCGAGCAACGGCCCCCGGGCCTAGCGATCGCCCTCGCAACTGGACTCTCCGGGCCGTGGGTAGGTCGTCGTGACCGAGCGCCGTGGGCTGACGATCACCGAAACGTGCAAGGTCTACGGGTTCAGTCGCTCGACCTACAACCGCATGGCCGAAGACCTCGAGCGGGAGGGCGCAATGGTTCGCGTTCCTCCCGTCCGAGGTCGTCCGCTGATCCTGATCGAGCCTTTCGAGGCCTTCCTGAAGCGCCGGCGTCGGCGCCGCGGCCACGGCCACGGCGTAAAGCCCTCCTGACCTTCTCGCACCTATCCGTCTTGGCACGCGTCATGCGAGAGGTGCGTCCGTTCAATGACCCGATTCGAAAACCGAGACAACCTGAAACGCTCGAGGCACGGGGTCTGGATCTGGCGGAAGGTCCATCCCCTGACCGGGCAACGGAAGTGGCGGAGCACGGGGACCAAGATCCGGAAGCGGGCCCGCCAGGTCGCCGCCGGGTTTGAAGACGAGTTCGAGCGCCTGAGGCTGGGAATGCCTGTGGTTACCCGCCACGATCCACGCCTTGCGCTGGAGCCGCTCATCCCGGCCTATCTGACTGCGGTCGGCGTGGGGGTCAGGACCGAGCGATGGTTGCGGGAGAAGGACCGGAACCTTCGCGAGGGGCTCGACGTCATGAGGATACGGGCCGCTGCCGACCTCGAGGACCTCGAGCGGCTCTCGACATTGCTCAAGAATTCGGGGGCCGAGGGGCGACAACGGCGACTCCAAGACGAGCTTCGCCGTTTCGTGACGTGGCTCTCTGAGAACAAGCGCCACCTCCCCGAGGACAAGCTCGCGCGGTGGGCGCGGGTCAAGGTGCCCAGAAACCCGGCGGTCGCCCCGCGAGCCCTCTCGCCAGAGGAGGCAGCTCGGACTTTCGAGGCGATCGAGGTCTTGGACGGGCTCTATCGACGCAAGGTCAGCCAGAAGATCCCGATCCTGTTGCTCCTGGTCTCGGGCCCACGAATCGGCGCTCTCTGCGAGCGGGACGTGCGCCACTTGGACCGGCCTGGGCAGCGGATCGAGTACGGCGCGGACGTGGGCACGAAGAGGCGAGGCGCGGGCGCCCTCGATGCCAGGACTTTCGCCGAGCTCGCCACCTACGTCGGCGACCGCGATAGCGGGCCGCTCTGCCTCGCACCGGGGGGTGGACGGCTGGATACGGGGAACCTCAGGAAGGACTTCTCAGAGGCTCACGGGCTCGGATCGGTTCGATCACTCTGGCCCAAGGACGTGGCTTTCGACTGGACGCTAGCGAGCCTAGTAGAGCGTTACCTGACGACCGGGAAGGTCCCGGGTCAACCCGGAAGGCCTAGTGACAAGCGGCGGCAGGAGAGAGCAGCCTTGAAGGAGCGAGTCCTGGGGATCGCGGGGCCAATAGGAGAGGCCTGGCGCGCGATCGTGTTCAAGCCTTGCGGAAAACGGGTCAACCCTCACGAGCTGCGCGACACAGCCGAGACCTGGTGTCGCGACCTGGGGGTGCCATCTGCGGCGATCGACCGGCAACTCGGGCACGCCGAGACAGGCGGAAGCGCCACGGGCCGCCGCTTCTACTACGACGCTCGGCTGAACGCGCCCGAATTCGAGGATGTCACCGGCGCCCGATTGGTCCCGGCCAGGATTCGCGAGGTCCTGGACGTCGCCCTCAAGCGCCTGGTCGACGAACGTCGGGGCTAGAGGCCAAGGTTCATGCGGGTTTCGACGTCCCCGACGTTCAGGACGTTCCATGTGACCTTTTGGACCCCATGGGCGAAGGAGGGGTGTCGAGGTCAGCCAGTCGTGACGAGAGCGGGTGCCGCGCGTGGGGGGCCTTTTGGGGGGCCCTTAAGATCAGGCCCTGGATTCCAAGAGCGAAGCCCCCGTCGCTAACCCAGTAGCAACGGGGGCTCCAGCCAATACCCCGGACAGAATTCGAATCTGTAACCTGCCGCTTAGGAGGCGGCTGCTCTATCCAATTGAGCCACCGGGGCGCGGGAGCGCAGCCTACATCGCGTGCTCCCTGGGGGGGAGCGCTGGCTCGGAATCAAGACGGGGCCGAAGGCCAGGCCTTTCGCTTCAAATCCCTAACCCTCGCTAACTGCCGTTGAGCGACCAGTCGTAATCGATCGCCTCCACGACGTAGCCCTCCGCCCGGGCCTTGCCTAGCTGCTCAGCGAGCGGGGGGGCCGCCAGGTCCTTAAGGTAGCGGATCAAGGTCTGCTCAGCCGGAGGCAGCCCGCGTCGCTTGAGCTCCGCCAGAAAGTCCGCCTCGTACCACACGAAGATCGAAGAGACCCGGACGCGCTTCTCGGCCACGTCGATTCGGACCTGGCGGGGATCGTTCACGAACTCGCGGGCCGCCGTCGCGAGGCGGTCCTCGAGGTCTGGCCCGCTCGGCAGCTCGGGGCGAATCGGAGGGCAGCTCGTCGAGGCGCAGTTGAGCAGGAAGTGCACCCGGGGGTCGGTGTATTCGACCCTGATCAAGCCCTGCTCGAGGTGGTGGAGACTCATCCACTCGCCGCCTAGGTTGAACTGCAGCCGAGCGAAGAACCCAAACCCTGCCTTGAGCTCTGCCGGGCCCACAACCTCATGGACCGTCTTGAGCGGCCAGTGACGAAGCACCCCCACGATCACGCAAGCGTTGTAGGCGTTGAGGTAATACGCGAGCCGCTCCGACGCCTCGGGGAAGCGCTCGGGGGCGTTCTTGGGACTCGCGGCCGCGAGGTTGGCCAGGTATCGCTCGAGCTCGTCTCGCGACGAGGGATCCGCGTGCCAGGCCGCGTAATCAACCTCGCCAGACGCCGCCACGAAGCGCCCGAGAAGTGCCGCAAAGGGCTGGTGGTCAAAGCCCTCGGCCGGCAGGTTGGCCTGCGCCCTCGCCACGATCTTGCGGGGACGAATCACCACGTAGACCCCGACTCCCAGCAATCCCACCACGAGGAGGACGATCGCGAGGATCAATACGGCCGTCGGGTGGCGCAGAATCCAGTTCACGCCCGAGACTACCCTCTCGACCTCGCTGGGTTACGGGGGGAGTTCCCAGCTCAAGGCACGCGCCAGCAAGGCGACGCGGTAGCCTCTTCGGCTGGAGGCCCCTTGACCAACACCGCGATCCTCACGATCGGCTCCGAGCTGCTCTGCGGCGACGGCCTCGACACCAACTCGGCCTGGCTCTCCCGCCGCCTGGAAGGACTCGGCTGCTCGGTCCGACTTCACCTCTCCTGTCTAGACGCGGAGGAGGACATTGTGGCCGGCCTCGCGACTGCGTCCGCGCTGGCCTCGATCGTGATCGTGACCGGCGGCCTCGGACCGACGGTCGACGACTTGACCCGCGCAGCGGTGGCCCGCTACCTGGGCGACTCCCTTGTCACCGACGAGGGCGAGTTGGCCCACATTGAGGCCCTCTTCGCGCGCTTCTCGCGAACCATGACGCCCAACAACCGCTCCCAAGCCGAGCGTCCCGAGAGCGCGCGTCCGCTTCGGAACGAAGTCGGGACCGCTCCCGGATTTGTCGCCGAAGGACCGAATGGAGCCACGATCTACTCGCTCCCCGGCGTCCCGCGCGAGGTCTATTGGATGTGGGACCACCACCTCGCCCCCGAGCTGCGCGAGCGAATCGGCCAAAGGCCCCGGGCCGAGCGGACGTTTCGCACGACCGGGATCGGCGAGAGCACCCTCGCCGAACGGCTGGCAGGGCTCGAAGCCCGCCCCGAACTCGAAGTCCGCTACTCCGCCGAAGAGACCCTCGGCACCGTTCGAATCACCCTCCTCGCCGACGAGCAAGAGGTGGTCCAGGCGGCCTGGCTCGAGGCACGCGAGATCGCCGGTCACCACCTCAGCGCGCTGGGAACGGATCGACTGAACGAGGCCACGGTCGCGACGCTCGTCGCCCAAGGCCTGACCGCCACGACCGCCGAGAGCTGCACGGGTGGCCGCGTCGCCGCCCAGCTCGTCGAGATCGCGGGCGCAAGTCGCGTCCTCGGGCGCGGATTTGTGACCTACAGCAACCTCAGCAAGACGGAGCTCGTCGGCGTCCCCGCTGAGGTCCTGCAAGCTCATGGAGCCGTCTCCGAAGAGGTCGCCCGCGCCATGGCGCGGGGGGCCCGCGCCGCAGGCAAGAGCTCGCTTGGGCTAGGGATCACTGGGATCGCAGGCCCCGGCGGCGGAAGCGAAGCCAAGCCTGTCGGGACCGTTCACTTCGCAGTCGCCTACGGAGAGACCGAGGCCGACGTGCTTCACGTGCTTCGCGTCCTCCCTGGCACGCGTGACGTGGTGCAAATTCGAGCCGCAGCCATGGGGCTCCACCTGATTCAGCGCGGGGCCGCTGCACTCGTGAGCCAGCGGGACTCTTGAGCCAGCGGGACTCGTGAGCCAGCGGGACTCGTGAACCAGCGGGACTGAGGGCGGGCTCTATGGGCTGAGCCTTCGCCGGACGACGCCGTTGGCGTC
>JAESQQ010000946.1 GCA_016765095.1 Planctomycetota bacterium
CGTCATGCCGATCACCGTCGCGGTCGAGGCGGCGCCGTTCCACGCGGACGCCAGCATGAGGACGAGATCGTCGTTTGGACTGGGCAGCGGCGTGAATGCGTCCAAGATCCCTGGCCGATCGGCAATGTCGATGGCCCGAGCGCGACTCGCGCGGGCTCAAATCCGAGCGAGGCCGCGCGAGCGAGGGCGCGCTCCTGGATCGCGCCGACCCGCAGCTGAGCGCGGAGGAGCTCGGCCTCGGCCTCGACGTCTCCTCCCTGAGCTGCGTGCTCGAGCTCGCGCTCCGCTCCGTCGGCCACGGGTCAGGCGCCGAGCCAGCCCAGGCGCACGCGAAGCTCGGCGTCCTCGCGACGCACGTGCTCGAGCGCCGCCTGCAGCTTGCGGTTGGCGTGGGCTGAAGGCGCGAGCTCGGGGTGGGTGTAGCCGGCCTGAGCTAGCTCACCCGTCAGCTCTTCGCCGAGGCTCGTCTCCGCCTTCGCCCGGCGCGAAGTCGCCTGAGAGTGACGCAGCTTGAGGTGTCCCGCCTTGGCCGCCCGACCGGCGGTGTTCGCGGCGACCTTCAAGCGATTGAAGAAGCCCGTCTTGCCTTTGGCGGGCGCGGCCTCTGGGCTGTCGAGGTCCGTCATGGCCGCGCCAACCTCAGCCAACTCGCGATCGGCCTCGTCGAGGGCGGCGAAGGGATCCTCCCGCCCCAAGCTCTGGGCCGCTGCCTCGACCTCCCGGCGAGCGCTGGGGTCGACTTGAACCAACTCCGCCAGCCGCTTCGGGGCCGCCTCCAGTTCGCTCTCCGACTCGGCGACTTGAGTCGCGATCCCCTGGAGTCGCAAGCGGATACCCGCTGCGCAAGCGGCGACGACCGGGCAGGCGTAGCGACCTCGCTTGGGCTGGATCCCTGGCTGCGTCACGCTCTTGAACCCTGCGATCAAGCGCTTCTCTTCCTCGATCCAGCTCAACTCGCCAGGCGTCGGCTCGAGTCGTTCGAGCTGAGCGATCAGTTCGAGCGCGTGGCTGAAGTATTGAAGACCACCCAGACCGCGGGCCAACGCCCGAAACGCTCGACGGACTTCGCTCTGTTCGTGCTCGCCAAACTCCGCGAGCCATGTGAAGACGAGGCCGATCCCCATCCGGAGGGCGCCGGCCACGAGGTTCGACTTGTCGTCGGTGTCCGTCACGGTCCGGGCCCTCTCGGCGGGATCGTCGCCCTCGAGCGCTTGACGACCGCGGTCGATCAGCGCCTCGGCCGCGAACAAGTCGAGGCCCGCGCCGAGCGTTACGCGCGCGTGAGCCCGCGAGGGAAACAAGGCCCAGGCCAACTGGAGCGCTTGGTGGACCGCAGCCTCCTCCTGCGTTCGTGTCCCGAGCAGCGCCCGGATCAAGTGAGGGTGGGGCTCGCTGGGGTGGGCGCGCTGAAGCTCCGTCGCGATCGAGCGGGCGTCGGCGTAGCGCTCTTTCTGAGTCAGCCGAGCGGGCTGAAGGAGCGCACCCCGGAAGAGCGCCAAGGCTGGCTCTCCGCGACCGACGGCAGACAGGACCTCGAGGGCGGCGGCGGACTCGGGCTGGACCTCGATCAGAGCCCGCGCTGAGCGGACCGCGGTCTCGCTGTCTGCCTCCCAAATCGCCCCCCGAGCGCGGAACGCCAAGGCGTCCACCTCTCCCTTGGCGGCCGGCCCCTCGACGAGCTCAGCCAGCTCGGTCAAGAAGCCCGGGAAGCCCGACTGCTCGAAGCGCCAGAGCACTTGCGCGGCGGGGCTCAACCCAGCCGGCGGAGTGAGCTCGGGCCGCGCCGGACCGAGCGCGCTGATCCCACTTAGGGTCCCAGAGAGCGCGCCCACTCGAAAGGTGCTGCTGCCCCGACTCGCGCGCTGTGCTCGGTCAGCGGCCTCGGGTCCAAGGGGAGACTGCCCGCTCAGCAGGCGCTCAATGACCCCGGCCGCCGCCAGCGCAGTCGGGTAGCGCTTGTCCAGGTCGCGCGCGCAGAGGCCAGCGATCAGCTTGCTAAAGGCAGGCGACAACGAGGGATCGATCGTGCGGGGGTCCGGCACGTCCTCGTTAATGTGTCGCGTCAGGACGCCCATTGCGGTCTCAGCCTGGAGCGGGACCTCCCCGGTCACGAGGTGGAACAGGGTCAGTCCAAGGGAGTAGATATCTGCACGCCCGTCGACCTCGCTCAGGGCCATGGCCTGCTCGGGAGCCATGTAGATCGGTGTCCCGACCACGATTCCAGCGCCCGTCAGGTCCTTGGCCTCGCGCTTCTTGGCGAGGCCGAGGTCCACCAAGCGAGGGATCCCGTCGCTCCCGACGAGCACGTTGTCGGGCTTGAGGTCGCGGTGAACGATCCCGTTCTTCTCCGCGCAATCGAGCGCCTGGGTCAACGCAAACGCGATCGTGAGCGCCTCCGCGACGGTCAAGGTCTTGCGCTCGGCTTGGATCTCGCCAAGCGACTGCCCGTCGACCAGCTCCATCGCAATGAACTGAACACCGGTCCGGGGGCAGATCCCCGCGTCTATGACCATCACAATGTTGGGGTGCTGGAGCTTGGCTGCAGCGCGCGCCTCTCGCTCGAAGCGCGCGACGTAGGTCTCGTCTTCCTCCGCAAGGGAGCGAAACAAGACCTTGAGCGCGACCATTCGATCGAGGCTCTTTTGGCGAGCCTTGTAGACCCGCCCCATGTTGCCGGCCCCGAGCTCTTCGCGAACTTCGAACCCAGCGATTTCGACCCGCTGGGCAGCGGAAGAGCCCCCTGGCGCGGGCGCCGGCGCTCGCTGAGTCGTCCCGCTTTGACGAGCCCGCATGTAGAGCGGGGCCAAGACGCCGACCGAGGCCAAGAAGGCTGCGTCCCCGAGTTTCGATCGAAGGTGGCAAAGGAGCGTCGTCCCCCCCTTGCGAGCTTGGGCGACTTGACCTGCGTAGGACCCGAGCGATTGAACCAGGCCCGGGGGAATCCCAGCCTGGCGCGACGCCAGCGATCCCCACGTCTTCGCCACGAACACCCCGAGCGCCTCGACGTGGGAGGCCCCAGCCGCTCCACCCAGTCCGGGAAAGCGCTGAGAGAGGACGCTCAACAGTGCCTCCTCCTGGCTCACTCGGCACCCCGCCTCTGAGGCGCGGCACTTCGCCCAGGAGGGTCTAGGGACAAGAGACGCATGACCCCAACTTATACCCGTGCGGGCCGCCTGGAGCGGACCTCGCGCGACCCAACCCCGGCTCGCGTCCGACCACTCCCCCCCTACGAAAGCAGACGTCGCCCGACCTGGGCGACGCCTGCTAGGAACTGGCTGGCGACTCGCGGGCCAAGCCCGCGAGAAGACG